>JAFWNS010000041.1 GCA_017510225.1 Bacilli bacterium | reverse complement strand
TTAATATGTTATAATAAATTTATAAAGGAGTGATGGTATGGAGTCTGTATTAAAGACTAATGGTGTCATTAAGAAGTTTGGTAATAATACTATTCTTAATGGTATTAATATGAATATCAATAAGGGTGATATATATGGCTTTATTGGTAAGAATGGTTCTGGTAAGACTACTTTTATGAGGGTTGTTTTATCTTTAACTCAAAAGAATGATGGTGAGGTAGTATTCTTTAATGATAAGAAGATTGAGGATGTTGGTTTAAAGATTGGATCTTTGATTGAAACACCTGGGTTATATAAGAATGCTTCTGCATATGAGAATTTAAAAAGGTTTTCTATTCTTTATGGAGCAGATGAATCTAAGATTAATGAATTATTAGAATTAGTTGGTTTAGCTAATACTGGTAATAGGAAGGCTAAGGATTTTTCTTTAGGTATGAGACAAAGGTTAGGTATTGCGATAGCTTTATTAGGTGATCCTGAATTCTTATTATTAGATGAACCTATTAATGGATTAGATCCAGAGGGTATTAAGGAGATTAGAGATGTTATTGTTAAACTTAATAAGGAAAAGAATATTACGTTTTTAATATCTTCTCATTTATTAGATGAGTTATCTAAAATAGTTACTAGATATGGTATTTTAAATAATGGTGTATTACTTGAAGAAATTAGTGCAGAGGAATTAAAGGAGAAATGTAATAATAAATTAATTATTGAATGTGATGATCCTAAGAAAGCTAAAAAGATATTATCTAGTAGTGTTAATGAGAAGGATATTATTATTAAGTCTAATAGATTAGAGATTCTTTCTAATATTGATGAGGCAGTTAAGTTTAATAAAGAATTAGTTAAGAAAGATATTTCTGTTAGTGCTTTATATCCTAATTATGATAGTCTAGAAGAATATTTTATGAAAAGGATAGGTGATTAATAATGAAGAAATTAGTTAAGTTACAAGTAAGAAATATATTTCATAATAAGTTATTTTATGTATGTTTAATTTTAACATTATTAACTACCAATGTTATTACATTTTTAGTATCTTTATTTGGTAAGAATGCACAAACTGCAACTGTATGTTCTCAAATTATTAATTTATTTAATAGTGAAGTAAGTATTATAGGTATGTTATTTATAACTATCTTTTGTACTTTTGATTTTAGTGAAGGTACTACTAAAAATATTATTGGTAGAGGATATAGCAGAATTAAGCTTTTAATATCTAAATATATTGGTTCTTTTATTGGTATAATTACAATAGATTTAATATCAGTAATTTTCATATTCTTATTATATGCTAAGAATGGTATAGGATGGGATCCTAGTATAGGTTTAGTTATACCTTTTAGTATAATTAAAATAATTGCTTTTATTACTATTTATGCAACTATAGCTTTTGTATTTGAAAAGACTAGTATTGCGATAGTTACTAATACTGTTCTACCTAATATGATTACTTTATTATTTGGTATGTCTGATACTAATCTACATACTCATATGAGTAAGTATTGGATTGAAAATGTAGGTGAAAAGTTTGCTTCTAAAGCAACTATTGCTAATATGGGATTTCCTCTTATAATGTATGTTATATATATTGTATTATTTGTAGGAGTTGGAATGTATCTTACAAATAAAAAAGATATTAAATAATTATTGTTAATTTAATTTTAATAATATATAATTAAATTAGAAAGGAGCTTTTTATGAAGAATAGTTTAAAATTATTTAGTGTTTTATTAGTAGGTTTATTTGTTGTTTCTTTAGTTAGTGGATGTGAAAAGAAAGAAGATCTTACTTTTAAGGGAGATGAAGGTACTATTACTTTTAAAGTACCTGAAGGTAAGTATAAGATTTCTACTAAAGCTAAAGATAAGAGAACTTCTAGGGAACAAGGTGTTTTAGTAGGAAAGGATTTTAAGATTGGTATTGAATTCTGTGATGACTATAAGTATTTCTTTAATAGTAATTTTAATAAGATGAAGAAAGCTAGAGAAGATTATGATGATTTAAAAGAAGTTACTTATAGTGGAGAGAAAGGTATACAATTTTTTAATTCTGGATATATGGATTATGAAATAATGATACCTGTTAAGAATAATAAAGATTATTATTTAGATTTATGTATTCATCCTAAAAAAGAAACTGAAAAAGATGCTAAGAAGTTAATTAAATCTGATGAAGTTCAAGATATTTTAAATAACATGGAATTTAAAGCTAAAAGTAAATAGTCCTATAACAGGACTATTTTTATGTTATAATTAATGTAGAGGTGATTATATGGACGATATAATTAAACAATGTATTGATGGAAGAATGAGTGTATTTAATAATTATAATATTACTGATGAGTCTATTTTAAAGAAAATAGATGATTTATCTAAGAAGATAAATGAGTTTGGAGAAGGATGTAAGGACGCAATGGAGTTTAATGATAAGTTTATGAAAAGTCCTTTAAATGATGAGTATAATAACTTAGTTGTGGAAGTAGCTAAGAGTGGTGTTAAAGCTGATATGCCTAGTGCAGGTGAAGTTATTGCGGATACTGTAATTGATAGAGCAAAAACTAAAATTAGACCTTCACGTGCTAATCTAGCAGATAAAAGAGATCAAGCATTAAGAGATATTCCTGTAGTAGGGGATGTTATGCAAGCTAGACAAACTATGGATTTATTAGGTAGGTTTAAAAAGAAAAAATAAACATTGTTTATTTTTCTTTTATAAAGTATAATTATAATAGAAAGGAGTATAGATGAAGAGAACTTTTAAGTTAATAGCACTTGTATTAGCTTTTGTATTAGTGTTTACTGTTACTGGATGTGATAATAATTCTAGTAGTAAGTTTAAGAATCCTAAGAATGTAACTATTAGTAGGAATAAAGCTAAAGTAACTTTTACTTATGATGATGATGGTAAATATGATGTAAATAAAGTTGATAAGAGAGAAACTATTATTTCTAATTCAGATAGAGGGTTTAGAATTGACTTTATGTTTGGAAATGAATCTATTAATGAACAAGAAAAAACAAAAGGATATTTTAAAAAGGATGATACATATCTAGTATTAGAGAATATTGAGTTCGGAGGATACAAAGGTTATGTATCCATTCATAAAGAGTATGCAACTGCTGATGTATACTTATATCTAGATGAAAAAAGAGATGTAGTAGTAGACATTAGAGTTAGTACTACTAAAACTTCAGAAGTAGAAAAAGCATTAAAAACTACAAAAGTAGAAGATGTATTATACAACAAAGAAGAAGTTCAAGATATTTTAAAAACAATAAAATATGAAAGCAAATAATATATAAGGAGGAGAAATTATTATGAAAAAGATATTATTATGTTTAGTTGTATTTTTAGGAGTTTTCGCATTAGTAGGATGTGGAAAAAATATTGCAGGAAAGTATGAATTATATGAAGCAAAATCAGGAGAGACTGTATTTAAAGCAGATCAAATTAAGTCATTAGGAATTAAGTATACATTAGATGTTAAATCTAATGGTAAAGCAACTATGGATTTAGCTGGAGAAAAAATGAATATGACATATGATGATAAATATTTCACATATAAAGGTGAAAAACAAAAATACACTTATAAAAATGGAAAAATTACTTTCGCTGCTAATGGTGTAGAAATGACATTTAAAAAGACTAAATAGTTATAAAAAAGTAAGCAATTATAATTGCTTACTTTTTTCTATGTTATTCTCTAAAGTAATATTTATTTTATTATTATTTTTATCTAAAATAGATATATTTTTATTTTTAATAAAACTAAATACATGTTCTACATACTCAGGATCTCCTGTATTTAAGAATGATCTATAATCTAACCATTTATTGTTAGTAGGATCATTTTTTAATTCATTAAAATTTATATGTTCTAACTCACTACAAGTTGCTAAAGTCTTATTAATATTACCAGGACCAAAATTATATGCTTGAACTGCTAATGGAATATTACTATTATAACTATCTATACAATTTCTAAGTATCATAGCTCCTATTTTAATATTACTATCTAAGTCACTTAAAGTATTCATATCTACTTTTATAGAATCTTCTGTATTAGTTTCAAAGTTATGTGCAGATAAGTTTTCACCTATATGAACATATTCTATTTGCATTATACCTTTACCAGGTTGATTAGGACTTAAATTATTATAATGATCTCCACAACTTTCTTGAGCAGCAATTGCCATAAGTAAATCTTTATCTAATCCATATGCATTTGCATACTTACTAAAAGTATCTTCATATCTTTTTACATTACTTATATTCTCACTATTTGTTCTATCTTCATATGAATAATTAAATGCTTTTTCTTCTTTTAACATACTTTTTAATTCTTTATTATCTTTTTTTATTGTTTTCTTAGAAGTAGTCTCATCATGTTTTTTAGTAGTAGCTTTATTAGTTTCTTTAGTTGTCTCTTTACTAGTTTCTTCTTTTGTAGTATTAGTTTCTTTATTAGTATTTATTTCTACTTGAGTAGTTGGATTATTAATACCAGAAGCTTGTTTTTGTAAAACACTAATTCCACAAATAGATATAAGTACGGCAATAGAAGCAGCTGTTAATTTCTTTTTTATAGAATTATTTTTACGATTAACTTTCATATTAGGTTTAATATTACCAACTACTTGAATATCATATTTAGATCTAGAATTATACCATCTTTCATATTCATTAATAATTACATTAACATCATCTTCTATATAACATTCTTCATCTATATCATATCCATACTTACTACAAATCTTAAGTAACTTTTTTAAATTCTTATAATTAGATACTGTTCTATGTGATTTTCCTTCTGTAATTGTCGCGACAAATTTATTATCTTTATTAAAATAAAAATCTATATAATTCATTCGAATCACCTACAAATATAAGTTATCATATATAAATACTATTACGCAAGTAATTGGTTCTTATTTTATGTTTAAAATAGTAAATACTGTACATATTAGTATTAGGAGGAATATTATGACACAAAAAGAATTATCTTATGTAGAAGATGCTATTGGACATGAAGATGCAATTATTAAAGTATGCAGTGAAACATCTAAATTATTAGAAGATGAAGAATTAATAGATTATATTAATGAAGAAGTTAATAAACATATGACTATGAAAGAAGAATTATTAAACTTATTGGAGGAAAAATCTAATGAATGATAAATTATTAATGGAAAATTATTTATTATTATTAAAAAGTACTGTTGAAGTATATGTACATGGTACTTTAGAGAGTTCTAATGAAGATGTTAGATCTTTATTAAAAGGTAATTTAAATGAAATATTAACTTCTCAAGCTAATACTTATGATGAAATGACTAAGTATGGTTGGTATAGTATTAATAATGTTAATTCTAATCTTATAAATGATACTTTAAATAAAGTACAAAATAACTAGATAAATTCTAGTTATTTTTATGTTATAATAATAATAGGTGGTAATATGAATAAGAAAATATTATTTATGGTTATAGATAATAAAGTTAAATACTTATCTGATAGTGATATGGATCATAGAGAATGGTATAAGTCTTTAAACTTAGATTTAGATGAGTTTGATAATGTAGTTAGAGGTTTTATTCTAGATAATAAAATAGTCTTTTATAAAGGTTTATTTAAATATGATAATGAAACTATAGATATAGCTGAAAAAATGTATCCTGAGATGAGAAAGAAACTAAATAATCCTAATTTAGAAGTATATTGTGGAGTATATACTAATGAAGGAGAAAAATGGGAACCTATTCATAGAGTAGATAATCCTAATATTAATAATAGATTTGAGAAAGATACTAATATAGAAAAGAAAACTATAGAGAAAAGTAATGATATAAAAGAAGAATTAGATCCTTTAATAGAAATAAAAAACAACTATGAAGATCCTAAAATAGTAAAGAGAGCTATGATTGGTACTATTATAGTATTAATAATAAATATTATATTAAAGATAGTATTATATAAAACAAATTGTTTAGTATTATCTAATACATTAGATACATTACTTGTATTTATACAATTTATATTATTAATAGTATCTATATATTTATATAATATAAAAAATAAACTAGCTAGTATTACATCTTTAGCAGCTGCTGTTACTATAGTATTAACATTCAATATATTTGATATTATATTAGGTCTTATATACTTTATATTTATGATAGATCAATCTATATTTAGTAAGATTGTTAATAAGATTGTAAAAAAATGACAATTTATATATAAAATAATTGTTATTTTTTTTAATATATTGACTAAAAAATATACCTATGGTATATATTTTTTATATATTAGGACATGAACTTGTCTTAATATATGTGAAAGCTATGTCGCATTTATATGTATGATAATTAACTTAGTTTAATTATTGTTATATATTTGTTGAAATTAGTACTGAGTCTAATATTTTACCAGAAATATTAGATAAAAAAATGTTTTTTAGAAAATATCTGGTATATATTTTCTTTTTTCAGGTACGTACATATGTAATTAGTTGTATTTAACTAATTACACGATCCAAGCGTAGCTTTATTGTTTGTAGTGTAAATAAGTTCATCAGACTTATTTATGTTAAAAAACATTTTTTAGAGATACTGATGATATCTCTTTTTTTGTGCTTGAATATAGGTAAAACTTGACTTTTCATAGGTTTTATAGTATAATATGTGCCAATTTAAAGGGGATGGTGTTGTCTATGTTAAAGGAGAAGTTAAAAGTTCTTGAAGAAGAATTAAAAAATGTAGAAAATAAACCAGAAACAGTAGAAAAATTATATGGTAGTTCTAAGATAAAAAATGTTTTAGAAGAGTTTTTTGATGGATCAATTGAAGTTAAATTCTCTAATATAACAGAAATATCAAAAGTAGATATAGTTAATGACTTAGTATATAACTATGCCCAAGATAATTTAAAAATTATAGATGATGATGAAATATTTAATCAAAGAGGTAATGATAGTTTATCTATGTACTTTAGAGAAATGGCTTATTATAAGTTATTAGATAGAGAAGAAGAACAAAAAATAGCTAAAAGAATTAAATATGGTAAAACAGAAAAAGAAAAACAAGAAGCTAAAAATGAACTTGTTAGTCATAACTTAAGATTAGTTATTGGTATTGCAATTAAACACAGAGGTAGAGGAATAGATATAGAAGATTTAATCCAAGAAGGTAACCAAGGTTTAATGAGAGCAGCTGAGAAATTTGATGTAGATAGAGGATTTAAATTCTCTACATATGCAACTTGGTGGATTAGACAATCAATAACTAGATATATTGCTGATAGTCATAGAACGATAAGAATTCCTGTACATAGATATGAAAAAGTACAACAAGTTAAATCTATAGAAAAAGAATATATAAATAATAAACATAAACAACCAAGTATAGAAGAATTATCTAGATTTATTGCTAAAGAAAAATATGATATGTTCGCACCTGATAATGTTAAGAATATAGTAAAAGGAAGTCCTCTTTTACCAGAATCTAAAAGAAAATATTATGAAGATAAAAAATATAAGCAAGTAAAAAAATCTAAAGCTTATAGTAAAAAAAGAATTATTACAAGAGAAGGAAAAGAATATAACTTAAACTTTAAGAAAGATTATGATAGATTAAAATATGATCAATCATACACAGTAGTTAAACAAGCTAAAGAAGATGATATGAAAGTTGCAAGTCTTAACCAAGAAATACATGCTGATAGAGAAAAAGAACCAGGTAATGAACTTATAGACTTTGTAGAAGATACAAAAGCTTATTTTTCTCCATATTCTAACTATGAAAATGAAGAAATAAAAAGTATTGCTAGAGAAATAATTACAGATAAAGAAATACCTTCAAGAGAAAGAGAAATACTTAGATTAAGATTTGGTATTGCACCAGCTGAAATATTATCAGATGAAGAAATATGTGAAATACTTAAAGTAAAAGAAAGTAAAGGAAAAAATAAAATAGATAGAGATGAAAACAAAGTATTAAAAGATATTAATAAAGTTAGAAAAAGTTTTGAGCCATTTAAAAATCAATTACTTAATATGAAATATGATGAAATAGCAGAAGCTATGAATAAAGTTAATTATGATGTTTATGAACAAGAATTATTTGAGTTATTATATGGAATACAAATAATATCTAGAGCACCTCAAACTTTAGAAGCAGTTGCAGATATTATGGGTATTACTAGAGAAAGAGTTAGACAAATAGAATCTAAAGCTCTAAAAAGATTAAAGAAAAACCAAACATATAAAGAAATGGCTAAAGATTATACTATGTAATAAAAATAGGTGAAAACCTATTTTTATTTTGACTAAACGCAAAGTATATATAAAAAATCTTTTATATTTATAAATTATATATTATAATTTATGTTAGGTGATTTTATGAAGAAATTAGTAGTAATAAGTGCTGTTTGGTGTCCATCATGTTTAGTGATGTCTAAGTACTTAAAAAAGATAAAAGAGAATTTTAATATTGAAATAGAAAAACTAGATTATGACTTTGATGAAGAAGAAGTTAAAAAATATAATGTAGATAAAAAACTACCAGCATTAATTTTATTAGAAGATGAAAAAGAAATAAAAAGAATTACTGGCGAGAAAGATTATAATGAAATAGAAGAATTTATAAAGGAGGATTAATATGAAAAAGAAATTATTATTTTTACTTGTATTTATACTTTTATTAATACCTATAAATTCTTTAGCTTTATCTAAAAATTATACTGATAAAGTATCTAAATATACTAATAGTAAAGTTGAAAGTGATAAAGTTAATTTATATTTATTTAGAGGAGAAGGATGTCCTCATTGTAAGGAAGAAGAAGAATGGTTAAATGATATAAAAGATGATTATAAAGGTAAGTTAAATATTTATGATTATGAAGTATGGTATAACAAAGATAATGCAGAGATAATGACTAAAGTATCTAAAGAGTTTAATACTAATGTAGAAGGTGTACCATTTACTGTAATAGGTAATAAATATTATATTGGATTTTCTGATACTCAAAAATCTAATATTCAAGATAAAATAGATGAGTATTTAGAAATAAATCCTAATAGTAGAAAAGTTAATTTGCCTATATTAGGTAAAGTTGATAAGAAAGATGTTTCACTACCTGTAGTTGCAGTAGTATTAGGTTTAATAGATGGATTTAATCCATGTGCTATGTGGATATTATTATTCTTAATAAGTATGTTATTTGGAATGAAAAATAGAAAAAGAAGTATAATACTTGGAATAGTATTCTTATCTGTTTCAGGATTAGTATATTTCTTATCTATGTTAGGTATAAATATGGTATTACAGATTGCTACTATATCAATATTAAAAATATTAATTGGTTTATTTATACTAGGTGCTGGTATATATAACTTTAGAAAGTATTTAAGAATTAAAGATGAAGAAGCAGGTTGTGAAGTAGTAGATGATAAAAAAAGAAAGAAACTAATTACTAAGATAAATAAAATAACTCATAATAAAAGTTTTGTTCTTGCACTACTAGGAATATCTGTTTTAGCTATTAGTGTTAATCTAATAGAATTAGCTTGTTCTTTAGGATTCCCAGTTATATTTACAGAATTACTTGCTGTTAATAAAGTAACTGGAATAGTTAGAATAATATATTTACTTATTTATATATTCTGTTATATGTTAGATGATATGGTTATATTTATAGTATCTATGGCTACTTTAGAATTAACTGGTATAACTAATAAATACACAAAAATAGTTACTTTAGTAAGTGCTATTATAATGATTATTATGGGATTATTAATGTTATTTAAACCAAGTTGGTTAATGTTTAATTTTTAGGAGGTATATATGATTTATTTAGATTATGCTGCTAATACTCCAGTAGATAAAAGAGTATTAAAAGTATTTGATGATGCAACTATCAAATATATTGCTAATCCAAATAGTTCACATGATCTAGGAAAATTAGCTAAAGAAGAGATTGATAAAGTATCTAGTAATATATCTAAGTATTTTGATACTAATAAAGAAAATATTATTTATACTAGTGGAGCATCTGAATCTAATAATTTAATAATTAAAGGAGTTGCAGAAAAAGCTAAAGGTAAGCATATAATTATTTCTGCAGTAGAACATTCTAGTGTTATTGCCCCATGTAATTATTTAACTAATTTAGGATATGATGTTAGTATAATTCCACTTACTAAAGAAGGAGTTATAGACCTAGATGTATTAAAAAAGGAAATAAATGATGATACTATTTTAGTAAGTATATGTTCAGTAGATAGTGAACTAGGTACTATTCAACCTATAGAAGAAGTAGCTAAAATAGTTAAAGAATATAAAAATTGTATATTCCATACTGATGCTACTCAAGCAATAGGTAAAATAAAACATGATTATAGTGATGTAGATTTTATAACTTTTGCTCCTCATAAATTCTTTGGATTAAATGGTTTTGGAGTATTAGTAAATAAAAATAATAAGAAAATAACTCCAATTATTCATGGAGGTAAATCTACTACTATATATAGAAGTGGAACACCAGTTACTGCTAATGTACTTGCTTTAAATGAAGCATTTAATCTAGCTATTAATAATTTAGATAAAAGATATACTTATATAAAAGAATTAAATGATATATTAAGAGAAAGCTTATCTAAATATAGTAATATACATATTAATAGTCCAAAAAATTCTATACCAAATACTCTAAATATTAGTTTAGTAGATAGAAGTTCTAAAGAAGTAGTAAAAGAGTTAAGTAAAAAAGGTATATACTTATCTACAAATACAGCTTGTTCTCTAGAAGATAGTATATCTAAATCAGTACTAGCTTTAACTAATGATGAAAACTTAGCTAGTAATACAATTAGAATAAGTATATCTCATTTAACTACTAAAAAAGATATAAATAAGTTTTTAAAAGAATTAAGAAGTATTATTAAATAATACTTTTTTATTTACATACATTTACATAAAAAATAATGTAAAGAATTGACAATATATATTTGTTATGAAAAGATGATAATATAGAGTAGGTGAACATATGAATAATTTAAAAATAAGTGATAGAGCAATAGAATTTTTAAAAAATGTAAAATATAGTATTAAAAGAAAAGTAGTATCAGCTGGAATGGTAGTAGGACTAAGTGCTATGGTATTAAGCGGATGTGGCAGTAATAATAGCAAAGCACAACAAGATTATAGTTTACAAGAAGTATATGAAATAATGGATGAAAAATATGGTCTTGAAAATGAATTTCACTTATATGGGTATAAGTATAATCCAGGAGAAATAGATAAATTGCTTGCTGAAAAATACAAAGCTGGAGAGAAAAACTCATGCAATGATATTATAAGTAGTGTTGGAAATTCTGCTTTAGAACAATTAATAGCAGAAGGATATGAAATTGATAAAGATAAGATTGAGAACTTAAACGTTATTTATTTTGATAATCCACAAGAAAATGTAAATAAAATTGATAATGCTGAACTTGGAATAGAGTTTGAATATGAGGGAGAAAAATATACAATAGAAGCTGATGGAAACGCAGATAGTCTAGCGCGTAAACTGTGTACTTTAATTTATGCAGCAGAAAATGACGAATTAACTTTGTTAGAAGATGAAACATCAATTGATTATCTAGCTATTCCTAATGCCACTAGCGTATTAAAAGAAGCGCTTACAGCAAAATTAGTACCAACCGCTATTAATCATAAAAAAGGATATTCGCTTAACCCTGGTGGTAAACAAGGTTATTCATATAATGGATATTTTAAATTAGAAAAAGATAAAGAAAAAGAAAAGTTAGTAGAAAGTAAAGCAGAAGAAACAGCCTATAATTTTGATAAAGAACAAAAAAAACATAGACAAAAACAAGAAAAAGAAGAAAGAGAATATGAAAAGGAATATGGAGATCTAGGAGAAACAAATCCAGACAATAAATTGCCTGTTAAAGTTGATGAAGATTCGGAAAATGTAAAGGGTACTGGATCTGAAGATGAAATTAATGACATAGAATATTATGAATGGGATAAAATTGACGAAGAAGACTATGAAGATGAAGCAGAAGATGAATATGAAGAAACTGATTCAACAGGTAAAAATATGTAAACTGAATACTAAAAATACTAATAATTAAAAAAAGTGAGTAATCACTTTTTTTATGTTATAATTATTATAGGAGGAGTAATATATGGATAATGATAAAATAGCTAAGTTTATTTATAATTTAAGAAAGAAAAATAAATTAACTCAAAAAGAATTTGCTAAAAAACTAAATGTTACTGCTCAAGCTGTTTCTAAATGGGAAAATGCTAGAGGTATTCCTGATATAGAAATATTAAAAAAAATTAGTGAAGTATTTGATGTTGATATAGATTCAATAATAGATGGAAAGAAAAAAAGAAATAAAAAAGTTATATTATTAATAATTATATTCATAATAATTATAGGTGTATTAATAGGTATAAATATTAATTCTAGTGGTTATGAATATACTAATTTAAAGTCTGATACTAATGATTGGAATGTTAAAGGAGTAGCAGTCTATTCTGAAGATAAAAATTCTATTTATATATCAGATATAGAATATTTGAATAAAGAGTATAACAAAGAAAAATATACTGTAGTAGAGTGTGTTTTATATGAAAATAACAATGAAGTAGATAAGAAGATATCTCAATGTGGAAAAATAAAAAATAATAAGAATTATAGTAATAAAGAAGCTAAGAGTATAAAATCTTTATTAAAAGATATAGAATTTAATGTAGATAGTTATAAATCCAGTTGTAGAAATCTATCTAAAAGTAATTTATTTATAGATATTAATTTAATGACTAAAGATAATAAAAAGGTTACTTATAAAGTACCTATTAAATTAAATAGTAAATGTAAATAAAATGTATGTTATAATTATAATGGAGTGATAATATGGATAAAGAATTTGATATTAGAGAAAAGCGTATGAGTATGCTTGGTAACTATGGAGAAAATTTATCTGAAGTTGAATATGTTACTAATCCAGCTATTGGTAGAGATCAACAAATTAAACAATTAATATTAATATTATTAACACCTGATAAATCAGCTATATTAGTTGGTAAACCTGGTGTTGGTAAAACTGCAACAGTAGAAGGTTTAGCTTATCGTATTCAAAATGGTAATGTTCCAGATGCTTTAAAAGGATATCAAGTTATTAAAGTAAATACATCTTCAATGATAGGAGAAGATCCTAATACTGGAGAAGCTAAGATTAATACTTTAATAGATGAAATAAAAACAAAAACTAAATTAATATTATTTATAGATGAAATACATACGTTAATGGGTAATAAGGGTGAAGCATTAGATTTTGCTAATATGTTTAAACCTGCATTAGATAGAGGAGATATTAAAGTAGTTGGTGCTACTACTTCTGAAGAATATGAAAGATATATTTTAAGAGATAAAGCCTTTGTTAGACGTTTCCAAAAAGTAGAATTATTTGAACCAACTAGAGAAGAAAATATTCAAATACTAATTGGAACACTTCCTAAAATAGAAAAGAGAACAGGTGTTAAAATGGCATATTCATCTTTTGTTAAAAGAAAGATGATGGAGTTTATTACAGATATTACTAGTGAATATAAAAGAGTATATGAAATAGGAGCTAGGTATCCAGATGTTTCACTTACTATTGTACAACAAGCTTTCTCTAATGCATTATTTGATAATAGAAGTGAAGTAAATATATTAGACTTTAAAAAGGCAATTCAACATAGTAAAAATATATATCCAGATGTTATAGAAAAATCTATGCCAGAGTTTGAAAAAACTTTTGCATCTGAAATATCTCAAATACAACAAAAACATCCGGTATATGATACATTAGATATAACACCAGAGTAGGGGGATCAATATGGAAAGAGAATATGATGCTAAAATACTAGAAGTAGAAGAAGAATTAAAAGAATTAAAAGAACCAGATGTATATTTAATTGATAAAAAACTACAAAAATTAGAGAATAGTCAGTCTTTAATAAAAAAAATAATAGAATTTAGAGCGAAGAATACTTTATCTATTATGAATTCAGAAAAAGAAATAGATGATGATGTTTTAGTTACCGATCTTGCTATTATAAAATCATTAATGGATAAAGATTATAATTTTGATTCTATGAAAATGCATCTAGATTATAATCCTAATACTATAGAGGAATCTGTAGATTTAATAGGATTATTAGATAAATATGAAGAAGAGATTCTTAAGATAAAAAATACTAATTATATTATTAACAATGATCATATAAATAATTATAATGTTATAGAAGGAATAGAAAAAATGAAAATGACTAAACATCTACAAGATGATGTTTCAGAAATAATGGAAGAAGAGATTGACAATAAATCAAAGACAATTTAAAGACTTTTTAGTCTTTTTTTGTTATAAGTGATATAATATACATATAATGAATAGTAGAGAAAGGAGTAATTCATTAAAGCGCCAGAACTTTAAATAGTTGACGAGGTTAGTAGTTATCGAATATTCGGCGGATGCTACTACGGATTAGTGGTTCGTAAGATATATATTAAAAAATAAAATCAATATTATAACAAAGTATATATCCACACTATATTATATTTAAAAGGAGTTTAATTATGTGTGGAATAATAGGATATATAGGTAAAAAAAGTCCTATAGATGTTTTAATAGAGGGATTAAAAAATTTAGAATATAGAGGATATGATTCAGCTGGAA
This sequence comes from Bacilli bacterium, assembly GCA_017510225.1. Lineage (GTDB taxonomy): Bacteria > Bacillota_I > Bacilli_A > RF39 > UBA660 > CAJMSU01. Next base: position 8,322 of record JAFWNS010000041.1, on the reverse strand, counting down.
TTGCTATTAAGAATGATAAAGAAGTACAGAAAGTTAAAAGTGTAGGTAAAATAGCTAATTTAGAAGAAAAGATTAATAATACTAAATTAATAGATTCTAATTTAGGTATTGCGCATACTAGATGGGCAACTCACGGAAGTCCAACTGAAATAAATGCTCATCCTCATACAGTAGGGGATGTAACTATAGTACATAATGGTATTATAGAAAATGCAGAAGAATTAAGAGAAAAATTAATTAGTGAAGGAAATATATTTAATAGTGAGACTGATACAGAAGTAGTTGCAGTCTTAGTAAATAAATATTATGAGAGTAACCAGTTAGATGCTATAAAAAAAGCTTTAAAAGAAATTAAAGGTTCTTATGCATTAGGAATACTCTTTTCTGGTAGTGATAAATTATATACTACTAGAAAAGATTCTCCATTAATAGTTGGTATTGGTAAAGATGAAAATTTTATTGCTTCAGATATTGCGGCTATAATCAACTATACTAATAAATATATGTTATTAGAAGAAGGGGAAATAGGAGAAATTACTAAAGATAAAGTAGTAATTTATAAAGATGATAAAGTTATAAATAAAGAAATATTAGAAACAGATTTATCTGCAGATGCTAAAGATAAATGTGGATATGATCATTATATGTTAAAAGAAATAATGGAAGAACCTGTTGTATTAGAAAAAACTTTTAAACCATATTTAAAAGATTTAAATCTATTACCAGATATAACTAAGTATGAAGAAATACATATAGTAGCTTGTGGTAGTGCTATGTATGCTGGATTAATTGGTAGTAGTCTACTTGAAGAATTTGCTAATATTAGAGTATATGTAGAAGTAGCTAGTGAATATAGATATAAAAATATTATTTATAATAAGAAAACATTAGTAATATTAATATCTCAATCTGGAGAAACTGCAGATACTATTGCAGCTATGAGAATGGCTAAAGATAATGGTATTGATACTTTAGCTATCGTAAATGTAAAAACATCTACTATTGCTAGAGAGTCTGATAAACAGATATTTATAGAAGCAGGTCCAGAAATTGCAGTTGCTACTACAAAAGCATATATCTTACAAGCAGGTATCTTATCTTTACTTGCATATAAAACTGCTAAAGATAAAAAATTAATTGATATAGATATTATAAAAGAAACTAAAAAACTACCTAGACTTTTAAAAGAAGTATTAGATAGAAGAGAAGAATATTTGAGTATTGCTAAAAGTATTTATAAAAAAGATAATATATTCTTTATAGGTAGAAAAATAGATTATTCTATATGTATGGAAGGAAGTCTTAAATTAAAAGAAGTATCTTATATACATAGTGAAGCATATCAAGCAGGAGAATTAAAACATGGTACTATTTCTTTAATAAATGATGGATATCCAGTATTTGCAGTAGTTACTGATGAAAAAGTAAAAGATAAAACTATTTCTAATATAGAAGAAGTAATATCTAGAGGTGCAGATATAATAATTATTAGTACTGAAAAAATAGCTAATTATAAGAAACAAGTAATAGTACCTAAAATAAATAGTTTTATGCAACCATTACTTGTAGTACCAACTTTACAATTAATTGCCTATGAAGTTGCAAAACTAAGAAACTGTGATATAGATAAACCAAAGAACTTAGCTAAAAGTGTTACAGTAGAATAAAAGTGTAGATAAATCTACACTTTTTTGTTTTAATTACTTTACGTAAATAGAATTGTTATACTATTGAGAATAATATAAAATAATGTTAGTATATATATGTATTATAGTATGGGAGTGGCTAACGTGAAAAAAACAATAAAAATTGTATTGACAACTATTTTAGCGTTTACTTTTTTTATACCTAATGTAAATGCATCTAAAAACTTGTTAGCTGAATCTGGAAGATGGGAATCATTCTTTAATGATTGGTATGCTTCTGCAGGTACTATTAAGTCAGATTCACCAAGTAGTTATGTTATAGATGTTAGATCTATAGGTAAATATCAATGGCCTAGTTCAGACTATGGTTTTGGTGTGCAAGCCAAAATGTTTAATAAAAAGATAAAACTTGAAAAGGATAAATATTATACATTTAAATCAGTATTAAAATCTGATAAAGATAGAAATATATTTATTAAAATAACAGATGTAGAAAAGAATCCTAGTACTGATGCATATGAAGATACTGATAATACAATGTTAGAAAAATGGGTTACTCTAAAAGCAAATCAAACATATCATTTAAAAGAAACATTCCTTTCTACTGCAAACACAAAACGTATTAGTCTATATTATGGTATTGGTTATAGTGGACGAGATAATGCATTAATGCATACTGCTAATAAAATAGAAGCTACTAATATTAGTTTAATTAGAGATAATCTTAGACCTAATAAATTAACATATACAACAATAAAAAACAATTCCAAAGATAGTAAGTATACAAATTATAATATATTTGGAATAAATGAGGTAGAAATAGTAAATTTTGATAATAAAGAAAATATAAGACTTAATTTAGATAAAGATACTGCTACTGGAATAAAAATTAATAATGAAACAGCAGAATTACAAAAAGAAGGTAATTATATATATATTCCTACTATTAAGTTAAGAAATGAATATAATGATATAACAGTATATTCTAAATCAACATATGATGCAAAAGAAATAATTTTATCTAAAAATATAGTTAATAATACAGATGTTTCTAATTATAAACAACAAAAAATAGATGGAATATCTAAGTATGAAAATGAAAAAAACAGTAAAACTGTAAATAATATAATTAAGAAAGCAAAAAAAGATATAGAACGTGCTAATACTAAAGAAGAAACACAAAGAATTTATAATGAATTTAGAGATAGAATAAGAGTCCAAATGGTAGGAGAAAAAAACGATAAGAAAATTCAAAAGGAAATAAAAAATAATAATAAAAATAGTAATCAAAAGAAAACATCTAAAAAAACATTTACTATAATAAATATTATATTTTACTTTATAACATTATTATTTGGAGTTGTTGGATTAAGATTAATAACTAAAAAAGCATAAATAAAGTGTAGATAATCTACACTTTTTATTTTACATAAAATTATTAAACATATAATTTGACATAGTATTAGACTCATTAGTTTTTAATTTCTTTTCATAATACTCAAATAATTCTTTAAATCTGTTAAAGTGAACTATTTCTCTTTGTCTTAACCAAAGTAGAGGACCTATAACATCTGGATCATTAGTTAAATCAATTAAGTTTTCATAAACAGCTCTTGCTTTTTGTTCAGCAGCCATATCTTCTGAAATATCAGCTAGTGGATCTCCTGTAGTTGCAAAGTAAGCTACAGTAAATGGAACACCATTACTATCAGTAGGGTATAATGCTTTATTATGTTCTGCATAATGAGTATCAAGTCCTGCTTCTTTTAATTCTTCAAGTGATGCATCTTTAGTTAATTGATATATCATAGTAGATATCATTTCTATATGAGCTAACTCCTCAGTACCAATATCTGTAAGTAGTGCTTTACCTCTATTATCAGGCATAGTATATCTTTGATTTAAATATCTTAAAGCTGCAGCTAACTCTCCGTTAGAACCTCCATATTGAGTAACTAAATACTTTGCCATCCTTAAATCTTTCTTCTTTATATTAACAGGATATTGTAATCTTTTACTATATTTAAACATTAAACTTCTCCTCCCATGGCCATATTCCTTCTACCCAATTAAAAGGTACTTTATTTAAATATTTACTATTAGAATTTAATGCTCCATATCTTTTTTCATAAATATCAGTTAATTCCCTACATTTATTTTCATAATCATTATATAAAGCTAACATACTATTATCATTAGGATTTAGGTCTAAATATAGTTTTAATTCATGAGCGGCAAAAGATACTCTTGATAAATCTAATAATAACTTTTCTCTATCATCTTTTGCTTTTAAATTAACTGGTTTATAGTTTTTATAAGAATCATATAAATTACTAAACATATTACCATTATCATAACCAACATTAAGATTAAACAATTCAGGTCTACTTTCTCTAAACATATTATTATCCATATAATAGTTATACATAATATTCTCCTTTCAATTTAGTTTATTCAAAATAGGTATATGTGTATAGTTAGATACCTAGTATATAAAAAACACTTGCTTTTTTCTTGTAATTATAATAAAATAAAAAAGTCAAGTTATATGGCGCCGTTGGTGAAGTGGTTAACACGCTAGTTTGTGGCACTAGTACGCAAGGGTTCGATCCCCTTACGACGCCCCATTATTAAAAATAAAGTTGAACTATATATGTTCAACTTTTTTATTTACTTTTACTTGACACATATATGTAAATATAATTAGTAAATTATTGTAAATAAGCAAAAATATATGATAGTATAATATTGTAAAGTAGGAGAGTGGCTAGTATGAAAAAAATAAAAATTGTATTAACAATTATTTTAGCGTTTGGATTATTTATACCAACTGTATACGCTAACAACTTATTAACAGGAAATGGAGTGTGGGAATCATCATTTAATGAATGGTTTGAATCAGCTGGAACTATTGAATCTGATAATCCTAATAGTTTTAATATAGATGCAACATCTATAGGTGTATATCAATGGCCTGCTTCAGTTTTTGGTTTTGGTGCTCAAGCAAAACTATTTAATAAGGATGTAAACCTTACTAAGGGTAAGTATTATAAATATAATGCTACTATAAGATCTGATAAAGATAGAAAAATATTTATTAAGATAACAGATGTAGAAAAGAATCCAGATACTAATGAATATGAAGATATTGATAATGTGTTATTAGAAAAGTGGATAACACTACAAGCAGGTGTAGATTATAATTTAGATGAAACATTCATTTCCACTGCCGACATAACTCATATTAGTATGTATTATAGTATTGGATTTAACGGACAAGATAGTGCAGGACCTAATTCTGCAAACAAAATAGAAGCTAATAATATAAGTATTACTGAAACAAGTGTTGATGTTAATAATTTACCATATACAACACTTCAAAAAAATGGTACAAACACTAAATATTCATATAATAATATATATGGAATTAATAATACAGAAATAGTAGATTACAATGGTAAAGAAAGTCTTAAACTAACTTTAGATAAAAATATTCCTTTTGGAATAAAAATTAATAATAAATCAATACCACTACAAGCTAATGAAAATATAGTATATATTCCTATTAATAAATTAGATAGTGAATATAATGATGTAGTAGTATATTCGACTTCAAGATATGATGAAAAAGAAATGATTTTAGCTAAAACATCAATTATAAATGGTAATGTAGAAGATTATAAAAATCAAAAAATAAATGAAGTGACTCAATATTCTGCTGAAGTTAGTAATTTGATAGAACAAGCTAAAAGAGATATAGCTAATGCTACTTCTATCTCTGATATAGATAGAATATTTAATAAATTTAAAAGTGATTATAGAGCTCTAGTATATGGAGAAGAACCATCCAATAAAGAAAAAAGTATAGGAAAAACAACAAAAGATAATATTAATATTAATAACAGAGAAACAGATACTAACTCTAAGATTAATGATAATCCATTAACAAAAGATAATATTATATTCTATTTTATAACACTAGTATTTGGAGTTATTGGATTAAGATTTATGACTAGAAAAACAAGAAAAAACTAAAGCATTAATATAATGCTTTTTTTATGTTATAATATCCAAAAGAGGTGTAATATGGAAAAGTTTAAAAAAGTATTAAAATTTCTAGTTAATAATATTTTATTTATCGCAATTTTGCTTTTAATATTTTCTGTTACTCTAAATAAAGTAATTACGAAAGATTTATTAACAGATTTTCTAATACAAAAAGTATCTAATGAAACAACAGAAGTATTAGATAAAAACTTTAATGAATTAGATAAAGAAGATATAAATAAAATAAATAATGATATAAAGACTAATAAAGATGTAAATAACTTAATAGAAAAATATGCTAGAAATACTATTGAAGTTATGTCAGAAAATAATACTTATGATATGAATCTTTTAGATGATGCTAAAGCTGTAATAAAGGCTAATAAAAATATACTTAGAGATGAATATAAAATAAATGTTACTGATAAACAAATAGATGAAGCAGTAGATAAACTAGATAAAGAATATAAACTAAATGATTATTATAATAATTTAGTAAAACAAACATCAAATAATTTATCTAAAGAACAAAAAGATGCTTTAAAGTTATATAAGTTTATAACATCCACTAAACTTATGATAATACTAAGTATTATAATTATAGTATTATTAATCGCAATTGCTATATATAAAAAATCATTCTATAAATGGTTAAAGAATTTAAGTATAAGTTCTATTACAAGTTCTATATTAAATATAATAGCTTTTATATCTATAACATTAGTAATCAATACATCTATGAAAGACTTTAAATTACAAATGATTAAATCTATAGAAATACCATTATGTTTCTTAGTTGGTTCATTACTATTACTAACTATATATAAGATTATAGATTTAAAAATAAAAAGAAACACTAAATAATTAGTGTTTTTTTGACAGTTAATTAAGTAAATGTTATAACTAAATAGTAGTTTAAGGAGAGTGATTTTATGAGAAAAAAACAATTTAAGTCAGAATCTAAAAGATTATTAGATTTAATGATTAATTCAATTTATACTAATAAAGATATATTTTTAAGAGAGTTAATTTCTAATGCTAGCGATGCTCTAGATAAGCTTTACTATAGATCTTTAACTGATAAAAAGATTAAAGTAAAAAAAGAAAAATTAGAAATTAATATATCTTTTTCTAAAGAAGATAGAATAATTACTGTATCTGATACTGGATGTGGTATGACTAAAGAAGAATTAGAAAACAATTTAGGAACTATCGCAACTAGTGGATCACTAGCTTTTAAAGAGAAAATGACTGAAAAAGAAAAAGTAGATATTATAGGTCAATTTGGAGTAGGTTTTTATAGTGCCTTTATGGTTAGTGATGGAATAGAAGTAATATCTAAATCAGTAGATGAAGATAAAGCTCATAGATGGTTTAGTGAAGGAGTAGAAGGTTATACTATAGAAGAAGTAGAAAAAGATGATGTTGGTACTACTATATCTATACATATTAAACCTGATACTGATGAAGATAATTATAGTCTTTATTTAGATGAATATAAATTAACTAGTTTAATAAAAAAATATTCAGATTATATTGCTTATCCAATAAAGATGGAAGTAGTTAAGCATGAGTTAGTAGATGAAAAAGAAAATAAATATGAAGATAAAAAAGAAGTAGAAATTATAAATAGTATGGTTCCATTATGGAAGAAAAATAAAAAAGATGTTAAAGCTGAAGAATATGATAATTTCTATATGGATAAATTTAATGATTTTGATAAACCATTAAAAGTAATACAAACATCAGTAGAGGGTATGTGTACTTATAAAGCACTATTATTTATACCTTCTCATGCACCACATGATTATTTCCAAAAAGAATATGAAAAAGGATTAAGTTTATATACTAGTGGAGTATTAATAATGGATAAATGTAGTGAACTACTACCAGATTATTTTAGTTTTGTAAAAGGTGTAGTAGATACAGAAGATTTATCTTTAAATATTTCAAGAGAAATACTACAAAAATCTCATAGTTTGAATTTAATTGCTAAAAATGTTGAATCTAAAATAAGAAAAGAATTAGAAACTATGTTAAAAGAAGAAAGAGATAAATACATAGAATTCTTTAAGACATTTGGAGTGCAACTTAAGTATGGTGTTTATAATAACTATGGTGCTGATAAAGATAAACTACAAGATTTAATTATGTTTTATTCAGCTAAAAAAGAAAAACTAATTACACTTTCTGAATATGTAGAAAAAATGAAGAAAGATCAAGATAAAATATATTATGCAGTTGGTTCATCTGTATCTAAAGTAGATAAATTACCACAAGTAGAAAGAGTTAAAGATAGAGGATATGATATCTTATATTTAACTGATTATGTAGATGAGTTTGCTATAACTGCAATAAGTGAATATGATAAAAAGAAATTTGCTAATGTAGAAAGTGAAGATTTAGATTTAGAAACAAAAGAAGAAAAAGATAAAACAGAAAAATTAAATAAAGATAATTCAAAATTATTAGATGCTATGAAAGATGAAATTAAAGAAGTTAGTGAAGTTAAGTTTACTAATAAATTAAAATCTCATCCAGTATGTTTAACTAGTAAAGGTGATGTATCTATAGAGATGCAAAAAGTATTTGATGCTATGCCTAATGAAATGGGTATTAAAGCAGAAAC
>JAFWNS010000040.1 GCA_017510225.1 Bacilli bacterium | reverse complement strand
TTCTAACTTCTGAATGTCCTACTAATGAGTATTTAACTCCTAAAGACTTTAATTGTTTAGCATTCACACATCCAGTATAAGCTCCCATATCATACATATCTACTTTTTGACTTCCAAGTACTATTTTATCTGATTTAAATAGTGATATATATAACATAGATGGACATAATACTAAATCACTATTTGTCTTTATATTTTCTAATTCTTTACTATAATTAATAAATTCTTCATAATCTAGATTACACTTATTATTTAAAACTACTAACATATTATTCTCCTTTAATTTTATCTATTACCCTATTTATAATATTCTTATTTCTTTGTTCTTTCTTTGTTTTAATGGCTCTTTCGTATACTTCTAATACTTTATCTGCATAACTAGAAGAACTTAAGTGCTCAGAATTAATTCTTGCTTGTTCACTTATATATTTATATTTTTTCTTATCTTTATGTAATTCTATTACTGCATCCTCATACTCTTTATTATTAGTAAATATCTTACCACTTAAATCGTTTGTTACTGTAGTAGTGAATGATTCATCATCTATACATAATGGTGGAATTCCTGATGCCATTGCTTCTATTACTGTTAGCCCCTGCGTTTCTGTAGTAGATGCAGTTGCGAAAAGATTTGCACAATGGTAATAAATAGGTATTTCTTCCCAAGCTGCTTTTCCAGTAAAGATAACACAATCATCTATTTTATACTCTTTAATTAAATTTTCATATTCTTCTTTTTCGGGTCCATCCCCTACTATTAATAATTTTAAGTTAGGTATCTTTTTCTTTAAGTTCTTTTGGCTATCTAACAAGAATTTAATATTCTTTTCAGCTCCAATTCTTCCTACAAATATTATTATGAAATCATGTTTAGATAGGTTTAATTTTTCTTTTAAAAGTTCTACTTCTTTTTTATCCACATTTTCTGTGAAAAATCTATCTATTTCTATACCTGTAGGTATAATATGTATGTTTTTTTCAAATTCATATTTTTCTTTAAATAATTTATATATTTTATTAGTAGGTACTATTAACTCAGTAGCAGTTTTGTCACAATAGAATTTAGTTAAATATTCTACTATTTTTCTACTAGATCTATTAAAGTATCCTTTTGTTATATAGTGAGTATAGTCTTCATATAAAGTATGATATGTATGAACAAGTGGTATATTAAATTGTTTTGCGAATAATCTTGCGAATATTCCTATACCAAACTCTGTATGAGAATGTACTACATCTAATTTCCAATTTTTCATAGTATTAATCATAGTAATTGGATATATTCTACTTAATCTATAATCATATATACCTACTGGTATTCCTGGTACTTTAATTATTCTATTTTCTTCATCTACTTCCATTTTTAAAACATTTTTACTTACTGTTACTACATATACTGTATGACCTTTTTTCTCTAGGGCATCTCTTAGCATAGAAACACTAGTAGATACACCATTAATAAATGGTGGATATGTATCTGTGAATAATCCTATTCTCATATTAATCACCTTTCTTTTCTAAGCTAAATGCTAGAGCTCCTATTATCATACCAAGGTAATATGTTATAAATCTCCATACTATTAGAACTGCAGTTAAAGCTCCTCTTCCTAAGAAGTTATTAAAGAAGTTTAAGAATCCAAATTCTATACCACCACTAGCTCCTGGTATTGGTACAAAAGATCCTATTAATAATACATAAGCTGATGATACTAGAGAATCTGCAATATTCATAGATGTGAAATCATTTAAACTATATACTATAAATAATGGAATTATATATAAACAAACAAGACTAACTATATTTAATAATACTCCATATACAAATAGTTTTTTTCGCTTTCTTAATTTTTTAGCACTAGCATGAAAATCATCTAATTTACTATGCCATTTTTCTATAGTTTTTTCTTTATTTTTAACCATTTTTATTTTATATAGCACTCTTATAAATAACTTAGTAAGTTTCTTAGTAAGTTTTTCTGAAAACATTACTATAAATAATCCTACTGCAACTAAAGTATTAATTATAAATCCTAATAATGTTAATTCTCTTAAGAATGCTGATTTAGGGAATATATGGAATATAAAGTTATAAGAAACCGCAAGCGCTCCACATATAACTAACGCTACTTGATAGAATATAAAACTTTGAATAGTATATGTAGCAGCTTCACTAGTTTTAATATCGTGTTCTGTTAACATATATATTTCCATAGGTTGTCCACCTGTAGAAAATGGTGTTATTCCATTGAAAAACTGTACTATAACATTATGTTTTATAGCTTCTTTTAAAGATATCTTCTTTGGATTATTTACTATTTTATAGTTAACATATCCTCTTAATGCAATATAAATTAAGAATAGAATAATTGCTATTAATATGAACCAATAATTCATAGAAGATAATGTTTTTACTATTAAATCAAAATCATCCTTTAAAACTAAAAACAAAATTATAGCAGTAAGAATTAATAATATAATTGTATTTTTCTTTATATTTTTAACGAGTTCCATGTACTACCCTTCCTTGTTCCTTATCTAATTCCTTGGTTTTAATAAATGTTATTATATCATGTTCTTCCCATAATTTATCGAAATTTTCTTCTTCTATATTATTTATTAATCTTTTATTATCTTTTTTTGTTTGTATAAATATTTCTTCCATACCTAGATTTTCAAAAGCATAAGCTTCTGCATATCTAATAAGGGGTTTATTTTTAATATCTTTATTCTTATCAATAAAATCTATAAAAAATGTTCTTTTATCTTTCTCAGCACGAATAAAACAGATATCTTTTATACCTTCTTTGTTTTTAGAACATAATATTTCATTAATTATTATACTATTCGAATTATCACTAGTTAAATAACTTATTATATTACTTAAATTATTCTTTTTTTCATATTCTTTAATTAATTTTATATGTTCTTTATTATTAATATCTACCAAAAAAAGATTATCTGTCATTTAATACACCTACTTTATAGCTTCTAATCCTGGTAATTTCTTACCTTCTAAGTATTCTAGAGTTGCGCCTCCACCTGTTGAAGCATGATATACTTTATTCTTTAAGTTAGCATTATTATAAGCAGCAACTATATCTCCTCCACCAAGTATTGTTTTTATATTATTGTCTGTTAAATACTTTAATAAAAGATCTGTACTCTTTTTATATTTAGAAAATTCATATACTCCTACCGGACCATTCCATATTACTGTTTTAGCTTTAGATAAATACTTTTCGAATAGTTTTTCAGATTTAGGACCTAAATCCATACCCATTTCATTATCTTTTATATCAGTAATATCTACTGTTCTATATTTCTCATCATTAGTAAATTCATTAGTTACTGCAATATCTACTGGTAATACTATTTTATCTTCATATTTTTTTAATACTTCTGTACAGAAATCTATACTATCTTTATCAAGTAAAGATGTACCAATATTATATCCTTCTGCCTTTAAGAAAGTATATGACATACCTCCACCTATTAATATATAATCTGCTTTAGTAACTAGTTTTTTAATTACACCAATCTTATCTTTAACTTTAGCTCCACCTAACATAACTACAAATGGTTTTTCAGGTTTATCTAATTCCTTTAATACATTAAGTTCTTTTTCTATTAAAAATCCTATACATGAAGGTAGGTTAGATGCTATACCTACATTAGAAGCATGTGCTCTATGTAGAGTACCAAAAGCATCGTTAACAAACACTTCTCCAAGTGATGCCCAATACTTACCTAATTCTTTATCATTAGAACTTTCTTTTTTACCATCTAAATCTTCATATCTAGTATTTTCTACTAAGATAATATCTTTAGACTCCATATTAGAAATAGCTTTTTCTAATTTTTCTCCTCTAGTTTCATCTATAAATAATACTTCTTTGTTTAATAGTTTAGATAATTCTTTACTAACTGGTTTTAAAGTATTCTTCTTTAAATCTTTTTCTTCTTTAATTCTACCTAAGTGAGCAAATATAATTATCTTACAATTATTATCTAATAAATAGTTAATAGTTTGTAAGCTTTCTTTTATTCTATTGTTATCTATAATCTTACCATCTATAATTGGTACATTTAAATCACATCTTATTATTACTTTCTTATTTTCTATATCCATATCTTTTACTGTTTTCATAGACAAGGTTCCTCCATCATATTAAAATTATATCATTTTTTAGAGTAAAAAAAAAGGACTAAGTCCTTATATTTCCATTAAGTATTTTGCAGTTCTAATCATTTGTGATGTATAACCGTTTTCGTTATCATACCAAGATACTACTTGTACTTGATATGTATCATCATCTATCTTAGCTACTAATGTTTGTGTAGCATCAAATATTGATCCTTGAGTAGTACCAATAATATCTGTAGATACTAGTGGTTCTTCTGTATATCCAAATGAATCATTAGATGCATTCTTCATTACTTCATTAACTTTTTCTACTGTAATATCTTTTCCTTTAACAACAGCTACTAATAAAGTAGTAGATCCTGTTATTACTGGAACTCTTTGTGCAGAACCAATTAATTTACCATTTAATTCTGGTATAACTAATCCAATAGCTTTAGCAGCTCCTGTAGAGTTTGGAACTATATTTGAAGCTCCTGCTCTTGCTCTTCTTAAATCTCCTTTACGATGTGGTCCATCTAGAATCATTTGATCTCCAGTATAAGCATGTACTGTAGTCATGATACCACTTTGTATTGGTGCAAACTTATTTAATGCATTTGCCATAGGAGCTAGACAGTTAGTAGTACAAGAAGCTCCACTAATAATATTATCATCTTTAGTTAATATATCTTCATTAACTCCATAAACTATTGTCTTTAAATCATTTCCTGCTGGTGCAGAAATTATTACTTTTTTAGCTCCTGCATTTATGTGTGCACTTGCTTTGTCTTTAGAAGTAAAGAACCCTGTACATTCTAATACAACATCTACATCTAATTCTTTCCATGGTAGATTATTTGGATCTTCTTCTTTATATATTTTAATTTCTTCTCCGTCTACTATAATAGAATTTTCAGTAGCTTCTACTTTATGTCCTTCATATCTTTTTTGAGCTGTATCATACTTTAATAAATGAGCTAACATCTCTGGTGAAGTTAAATCATTTATTGCTACTACATCATATCCTTCTAACTCAAACATTTGACGAAATGCAAGTCTTCCAATTCTTCCAAATCCATTAATTGCGACTTTTACCATAATTATCACTCTCCTTAATTATATTATATATTTTATTAATTTATATTTCAATAAAAAAAGATATAATAATATATCTTTTAATCGTGGAAACAACTTCCTCCAATAAATTCTCTTAAAATAGAATCTTGTGGTATAGCATCTGCTGGTATTGGTAAAAATAATCTTAAGAAATTTAATAATCTTTTTGCATCTTCATAGTGTGGAGAATCACTTGGTACTGAATATAGTAATGGTTCTACATATGTTTTTAATACTCCTATTTCATATATTAATGCACTATTGAATATACAATCTGCTTCATCTTGATATGGGAATATATATTTTTCTTCACCTTTTCTAACACTTGGCCAAGCTTCTAAAGTATCTTCCACTTTATAATCTCTTGTTCTATTATCTCTAATTATTCTTCTAAGTAATCTATTATCTGTAGTTGATATTCTATTATGATCATCCATATTTAATTCTGTTAAAGCTGAAATATATATTTTATATTTCTTATCTCTTGCAATGTTTGTTAATACTCTAGTATCTAGGGCATGAATTCCTTCTATTACTAGAACATTATCTTTTTCCATTTTCATAGTAGTTTTATATTCTTTCTTTCCTAAACCAAAATTATATGTAGGATTCTTTATTTCTTCACCTTTTAATAAAGCTTCTACTTGCTTATCAAATAAATCCATATCTAGGGCTTCTAAACATTCATAATCTAAGTTACCATCTTCATCTCTTGGAGTATATTTTCTATCTAGGAAATAATCATCCATTGATAATACTCTAGGCATTAAACCAAAGCTTGCTAAATAAGTACATAGTTTTTTAGATGTTGTTGTTTTACCTGATGATGAAGGTCCTGCCATTAATACTATTTTTACTTTATCTCTTTTTTTACTAATATCTCCAGCAATATTTAATAATTTATTACTTTGTAGAGTTTCATCTACTCTTATTAAATAATTAATATGTCCGATTGCTAAAACATTATTTAATTCTACTGAATTAGATAATTTAATTGTATTTGCCCAATCTTTGCACTCTTTAAACACTTCAAACATAGCTGGATGATGTTTATATTCTGGTATCTTACTATTTACAAATACCGTAGGGAATCTTAATACTAAACCATCGTTACCTATATAAGTTAAATCAAATTTTTTTAATTTAGATGTAGATATTGGCATTAAAGTATAGAAATAATTATAATGATTACCCAAACGATATAAAGTAACATAATCGTTTGTATTATAACTCATAACTCCTGCTTTTGAATGATTATTAACACCTTCAAAATACTTAATAGCTTCTATTCTATCTACTGTAACATTACTAATTGGCATATCAGCTTCCACTACAGAATCCATAGTTTCTTTGATATGTTTTACTTTTGTTTCTGTTAAACGGAAATTTGTTTTTATATAAATTCCTTTATCTATAGAATGTTCTACTCTAATATCTGCAGATTCTCCATATAATTTTTTTACTGCATAAAGTAAAACATAAATTAATCCACTTACATAAACTCTACTTCCTTGTTTTGTAGTTAAATCTATAAACTCAATATCAGAATCTTCAGAAATTACTTCTGTTAATTCTCTTAATCTATTATTAACTTTTGCTATAAGTATAGGATATTTATAATCTTTTTGATAATCTTTTGATATTTCTTCTAGAGTCATACCACTATTTATTGTATTCTTTTTACCATTAACTGTTATATTAACTGTACTAATCATAATATTCACCCTCTTATATTCTAAAGTAATTATAACACACTTTGTCGTTTTGTTATACGAATATTTTAACTTATTTACATTATACTATTTATAGGTGATAAATATGAGTATAATTCCTATAGTTATAGATAAAGATTTAGATAGTGAAAGAAGTTATGATATATTCTCTAGATTATTAAAAGAGAGAATTATATTTATTAGTGGAGAGATTAATGATAATACTGCTAATAGTGTGGTTGCACAACTATTATATTTAGATTCTATTAATAATAATGATATATCTATTTATATTAATTCTCCTGGAGGTAGTATTACTTCTGGTTTAGCTATATATGATACTATGAATTTTATAAATAGTGATGTATCTACTATATGTATTGGTATGGCTGCTAGTATGGGAGCTTTCTTATTATCTAGTGGTACTAAAGGAAAGAGATATGCTTTAAAAAACTCTGATATTATGATACATCAACCCCTAGGAGGAGTCGAAGGTAAAGCAACAGATATTAAGATAGTTACTGATAGAATATTAGATCTAAGAAATAGATTAAATAAAATATTATCTAAGAATACTAATCAAACTTTAAGAAGAATAGAAATAGATACTGAAAAAGATAATTATATGAATTCTAAAGAAGCATTAAATTATGGAATAATAGATAAAATAATATAATAAAAAAACTGGATAACCAGTTTTTATTTTTCTTCACAATAATATGTATTATGTGTAATATTATTAATCATTTTAGATTTTCTAGGAGATAATTTTCGTGTAATATACATTTTATATACAGTACTTACTTTAGTAGTTCTCTTTCTACCATATAAATACATTTCAGTAGGACGTAGTGTTACTTCGTTATAGTATTTACTGTTGTCTGATTCTTCTCTTTTTGTTGTGTATGAATATGATCCTCTTACATAATTTGAGGATGGATTTCTATAATCTTTCCAATCAAATTTATTATTATTTTTAAAATCAAGTATTAACGTATAATCATTTGCTTTATACGTAGTATAAGCAACCTTACAATACCATTTTCCTTCTACTTTGTTACTGCCAAACATTTCATTATATAAATTTGAGAAATAATTACCAGCATTAGCATCTATACTAGAAAATATTACTAATAATAGTATTAATACTATAATAGATAAAACTATAGCAATACTATTCATAATAATACCAGCAATTTTCTTACCTCTAGGTGCTTTCCCTACTATACCAAATACTAAACCTAATATAGCTAAAGGTAATACTAATATATTTACTAGTAGTGAGAAAATTAATGCTACTATACCTATAACAAATGAAGCTATTACTAGTCCTTTCCTTTCTTTTGGTTTAGAAGTTTTCTTTACTTCTGTCTTTTTATCTTCCTTTAAATTCTTTCCACACTCTTTACAAGTTGCTGCATTCTTTCTTAATTTTGAACCACATTCTGGACAAAATTTCATAATACCACTCCTTTATATATTTATTTCTTAAATTTTAAAGCCAAATCTTTTATTTTTCTAAATCTATGATTTAACCCAGATTTAGTTATTTTATTACCAGTCTCTATAGTAATAATTTCGCTTAATTCTTTTAGAGAACTTTCTGGATATTTTTTTCTATACTCTAAAGCCTCTTTTGTTTTATCATCAAGTAGACTAGTTCCCATATTATCTTCTATTATTTCTATGTACTCTAACTGTTTAGTAGCAGAAGATACTACCTTATCCATATTAGCTTGCTCACAATTATTAAGTCTATTAGCTTGATTCTTTTTATCTCTATATACTCTAATATTTTCAAAATACATTACAGCATTAGGTGCATCCAATATCTTTAAAAAATCACTTATTCTTTCTGCTTCTTTTATATATAACATATATACTCTATCTCTAGTTAACATTTTTATATTTAATTCAAACATATTAAGTAATTTTTGTACAAATATTGCTTCTTTAGGTTTATCTACATGTAGTTCCATATGATACCTAGATGTTTTAGGGTCATTAATACTACCACTACTTAAAAATACTCCTCTTATATAAGCTCTTATTTCTTCTTTAGAATCTATTATATATTCTGGAGGTGTTTCTAAGTAATTATTAGCTTCATCATAATAACCTAAATCTCTAAGTATTATATCCTTTTTATCTTTTATAGATAATAAGTATAAATCCTTTTTACTAAAATTACTATTACTCTTTATTTCTTCTTGTAATTCTAATTCATATAGACTTCTAAAAGTCTTTTTTAATTTTTCTAATATGTTTTTATTTTCAGTAGTTATATGTAATTCATTATTATTTATATATCCATTATTTCTAACGAATCCAGATAATTGCGCAATAGATTCTGATTTTACTAATACTTTTTTTATAATTTCATCTTTTACCCTAGTAGTATATGACATATTAATTCCTCAATATATAATCAGTTATTAAAGATCCTAGTTTTATACTATTATGTTTTAAAGTATGATCATCTATTACTAGTAGGTCTTCATCAATTAGTTCTACATCTAATTCTTTTATTTTGTCTTTATCTATCTTAACTGGATTCTTTTGTTCTTCTGTTTCATATTTCTTAGCCATTTTTCTACTTACTTTAGTGTTACTAGCAATAACAACATCTATTTTTCTTTCATCTAAATAGTTATTTAATAATTTAACGTGATCACTTACTTTATAGTTGTCTGTTTCTCCTGGTTGTGTCATTGCATTACATAAATACATTATTGGAGAAGTTGATTTATTTAAAGCTTGTTTTACTTGCTTACAAATAATATTAGGTAAAATACTAGTATATAAACTACCCATACTAAATATAATTAAATCTGCTTCGTCTATAGCTTTTATAACTTCTTTTAATACTTTTGGTTCTTTTTTATAATATATTTTTTCAAAATAGTGATGTGCTTGTGTTATCTGTTCTTCTCCTTCTATTACTTTACCTTCTTTTGTTTTAGCCATTAATGTTAGGGAATCTTCTGAGATTGGAAGTACTTTGTGTTTAACATCCAATAATTTACTTAGACATGCAATTGATTCTTTTAAAGAACCAGTTATATCTAACATAGAAGTTAAAATTAAGTTTCCTACTGCGTGTCCATCTAAGTCACTAGATGTTTTAAAACGATATTCCATCATTTTCTTAATTGGATCATCTATTTCAGATAAAGATGTAATTACTCTTCTAATATCCCCTACTGCAGGAGTTTTAAATTCTTTTCTTAATTTACCAGTAGATTTACCGTTATCAGAAACAGTAATAACCGCAGTTATATCTACAGGAAATTCTTTTAATCCTTTAAGTAAGTAAGATAAACCTGTTCCTCCACCTAAAACAACTATTTTTTTATGCATATGATCACTTCCTAGTTTTATGTTTCTTTTTATTTCTTATAAGATAAGCTCCTAAAAGTATAAATATTAGTGATACTAATTGAGCTATTTTTATAGGTCCTAGCATTAATGAATCACTTCTTAAACTTTCTATTAGGAATCTTATACATCCATACCATAACAGATAAAATCCTGTTAGAAATCCTGTATGTAATTTGTATTTTTTTCTTAATATAATCATTATTATAAATCCTATTAAACATAATATTGATTCATATAAGAATGTAGGCTGTCTATATTTCCCTGCTATATACATACCTTTTATTATAAAATCAGGTAGGAATAATCCTTTTAAATGAGATAAAGTAGTTATACTACCATAAGCTTCTTGATTGAAAAAATTACCCCATCTACCAATAGCTTGAGCTATTATTACTCCTACTACGATGATATCTATCATCTTTAATACATTTATTTTTTCTTTTTTACAACTAAAATATACTACTATTAAACCAGTAATTATACCACCATGTATAGCAAGACCACCATTCCATATCTGTATTATTTCTAATGGATTAGAAATATAATATGGAATATTAAATATTACATAGTATAGTCTGGCTCCTATAACTCCTAATATTATAGTTTTAAATGCTAAATTAATTAGAAATTCTTCATCTATCTTTTGTTTTTTAGCTTCTTTGAATATCAAGAATAAAGCTACTACTATACCTAATAATATACATATTGAATACCAATATATAGTTATTGGTCCAATATTAAACGCTACTCTTTCCATGTTTCTTTACCTTTTTAATTATTTTACTCATTATTCCTTCCATTATTAAATTACATATTGATAGTAAAATTACTACAAATATTAATATATAAATATTATGTAATTCAAAATGTTCTCCTAGTAAGATATCTGCAACCTTTAGGATAAATAAATTTATAAATGGATAGAATAATCCTAGAGTTAGTCCAGTTAATGGTATAGTCAAACTAACTAAAATTGGTTTTATTGTTATATTTAGTATATATACTATTAATACTATTAAAGTTGAGTATAGTATTAAATGATCAGGATCTATATAAATACTTTTAAAAAAACTAGTTACAAAGATAAATACTGCGATATATCCTACCATATATAAAGCCCATTCTATTAATTTAATTAATCTATCTTTATTTTTGTCACTCATTACTTTTTTCACTGTATCACCTCTAAAGAATTTCTTTTAAGAACTGCCCCGTATATGATTCTTTTACTTTAGAGACTTCTTCTGGAGTACCTGTTGCTACTACACATCCTCCGTCGTCTCCACCTTCTGGTCCCAGATCTATTACATGATCTGCAACTTTAATAACATCTAGGTTATGTTCTATTACTATTACTGTATCTTTATTATCTACTATTTTTTGTAAAATTGCAAGTAAACGCTTGATGTCATCAGTATGTAATCCTGTAGTAGGTTCATCTAGTATAAATAAAGTTTTACCAGTAGCTTTTTTCTGTAATTCTTTAGCTAGTTTTACTCTTTCTGCTTCTCCTCCTGATAATGTTGGAGCGCTTTGTCCTAGTTTAATATAACCTAATCCTACATCTTCTAATACTTGTAGTTTTTTCTTTATTTTAGGTACGTTTTCAAAGAATTTAAGAGCTTCAGTTACTCTCATATTTAAAACATCTGCAATATTCTTACCTTTATATTTTATGTTTAGAGTTTCTCTATTATATCTAGTACCATGACATACTTCACAAGGTACATAAACATCTGGTAAGAAATGCATTTCTATTTTCTTAACTCCATCTCCTCTACAAGCTTCACAACGTCCACCTTTAACATTAAATGAGAATCTATTCTTTTCAAATCCATACATTTTAGCTTCTTTAGTAGTTGTGAATAGCGCTCTTATATCATCAAATACACTAGTATAAGTAGCTGGATTACTTCTAGGAGTTCTACCTATTGGATTTTGTGATATAGCAACTAATTTATCTATATTATTAAGCCCTAATATTTTCTTATGTTTACCTGCTTTTTCTCTAGATTTATATAACTCACTAGATACTTTCTTAGATAAAACTTCATTTATTAAACTACTTTTACCACTACCAGATACTCCTGTGACACAGATAAATTTACCTAATGGAATATCTATATCTAGATCTTTTAAGTTATTTTCACTTGCTCCTCTAATCTTTAAGAACTTACCATTACCTTTTCTTCTAGTCTTTGGAACATCTATTTTCTTTTTACCACTTAAGTATTCTCCAGTAATACTGTTTTTATTTTTCATTACTTCTTTTGGAGTACCAACAGCTATTACTTCTCCACCAGCATCTCCTGCTCCTGGACCTATATCTATTAAATAATCACTTTGTAACATAGTATCTGTATCATGTTCTACTACTACTAGAGTATTACCTAAATCTCTCATATCTAACATAGATTTAATTAATCTATCATTATCTCTTTGATGAAGACCAATACTAGGTTCATCTAATACATATAATACACCAGTTAATCTAGAACCTATTTGAGTAGCAAGTCTAATACGTTGAGCTTCTCCTCCAGATAAAGTACCAGCACTTCTACTAAGTGTTAGATATTCAAGTCCAACATTCGCAAGAAAATCTAATCTATCATTAATTTCTTTAATTAAAAGACCTGCAATTTCTTTTTGTTCTTTAGTTAGTTTTAATTCTTTAAAGAACTTAATTATCTTTTTAATACTCATATCGCATACTTCATGAATATTCTTTTTACCAACTTTAACTTGTAATACATCATTAGAAAGTCTTGCGCCATTACAAGTATCACAAGTATGTTCTACCATGTAGTTTTCTAACCAATCTCTTATCCAATTAGATGTAGTATTCATATATCTTCTTTCTAATCTAGTAATAATACCTTCATAGAAGTCCATTTTATCTCTTTTTATTCCACCCTTAGTAGAATATTTTATTCTGATAGGTTCATCACTACCATATAATATAATATTTTGATGTTTCTTAGATATTTTAGACCATGGTTTATTCATATCTATTTTATAATGCTTACACAAACATTCTAATTCCATGAATTCAATTGCTTCTGGATCATCTGTTAAAGTTTTAATTACTCCTTCATTTAAACTCTTTGTTTTATCTGGGAGTATTAAATCTTCGTCTATTTGTAGTTTTACTCCTAGTCCCTTACAATCAGGACAAGCACCATATGGAGCATTAAAACTAAATAATCTTGGTTCAAGTTCTGGTAGAGAGAATTCACAATAAGGACATGCGAAAGATTCTGACATTACTATCTCTTTATTTTTATCTAATATATTAATAACTACTTTACCATGAGATAATCTAGTAGCTGATTCAATTGCTTCAAAAAGACGAGATCTAATATCAGATTTAATTACTAATCTATCTATAATTACATCTATTTTATGTTTTTTATTCTTATCTAAAGATATTTCTTCACTTAAATCAACGTTTTCTCCATCAATTCTAGCTCTTATATATCCTTCTTTTCTTAAATTATCTATTAAATCTTTATGAGTACCTTTTTCTCCGTGTACTACT
Source organism: Bacilli bacterium (assembly GCA_017510225.1). Classification (GTDB taxonomy): domain Bacteria; phylum Bacillota_I; class Bacilli_A; order RF39; family UBA660; genus CAJMSU01. Next base: position 486 of record JAFWNS010000040.1, on the reverse strand, counting down.
GGAGACATTATAATTAATTTAGTTTTATCTTCATATTCTAATATTTTATTAGTCATTTCTTCTACACTTTGAGAAGTAATTGGGATATTATGATTAGGACAATATGGAGTACCAATACGTGCGAACAATAATCTTAAATAATCATATATTTCTGTTACTGTACCAACAGTAGATCTTGGATTATTATGAGTAGTTTTTTGATCTATAGATATAGCAGGTGATAAACCTTCAATAGAATCTACATCTGGTTTTTCAGATCCACCTAAAAATTGTCTAGCATAAGCAGACAAACTTTCTACATATCTTCTTTGTCCTTCAGCATATATAGTATCGAACGCTAAAGAAGACTTTCCACTACCAGATAACCCTGTCATAACAACAAGTTTATTCTTTGGAATCTCTATATCAATATTCTTTAAATTATTCTCTCTTGCACCTTTAACTACTATCTTATCCATAATCCCTCACCTGCTTGATATTATACCA
>JAFWNS010000009.1 GCA_017510225.1 Bacilli bacterium | reverse complement strand
ACCACTTTCTATAAAAACTACTTATTATTTAGATGGAAAAGAAGTTAATCCAAAGAAAATAGTAGGTAAAAAAGGTAATATAGAAATAAGATTACAGTTTACTAATAATAGTTATTCTAAAGAAGATAATATGTATTTACCTTTAGTTGTAACAGTAGGTACTATGTTTAAAAATAAAGATAACTATAATATTGAAATTAGTAATGGTAAAGCAGTTGATACTGGTACTAGATCTATGGCAGTAGGACTATCTTCTCCTGGACTATATGAAAATACAGGAATAAGCGAGTTTAGTAATTTTGATGAGACTACTATTAAGTATGATACTAATAACTTTAGATTAAGTAATATTTATATAATCGCGACACCTAAAGTATTAGATACAAGTGATTTTAGTATATTTAATAAAATAGATAGTCTTTATTCTGCAGTAGATAAATTAAATACTAATATGGATAAAATAGATAATGGTGCTAAAGAATTAGTTAATGGTACTAAAAAATTAAATAATGGTGCTAAAGATTTATCTAAAGGATTATCTGTAACAAAAGATGGAACTAGTAAATTAAATAGTGGTTCTAAACAAATAGATGATGGATTAAAACTAGCAATTAGTGAATTAAAACCTGTTTCTAGTCAATCAATTATACATCAGTTAGATTCAATTAATAATAAGAATGACGAAGCTATTACTAAATTGGAAACTAATAATGCATCTTATAAAGCTGAATTTGATGATAAAAGATTAGACATTGATACAATAACAGTAGAAGAAATACAATCAAGCACAATTCTAACTGAAGTTACTAAAGAAAGATTAATTAATTTTAAAAATGCTTATGATAGTAATAAAGATATATTAGAACTATTAAAGACTGACAATGAAAAAACAATTGCCACAACGAAAGCACTTGTTCAGGGTACATTTAATGCTATTAATGAAAGCTTGAATACATTAAAACAATCTCTTATGAAATTAGAAGTAGGAACTAGTGGTTTAAATACTGGTATCAATGAATTAGATAAAGGTATGAATAAACTATATGAAGGATCTAAAGTTTTAAATGAGGGTACTTCTAAATTATTAGAAGGATCTAATACTTTATCTAGCGGAATATCTACTTTTAATACAGAAGGTATTAAGAAAATAGTAGGTTATAGTAATAAATTTAAAACATATACAGAAAAAGCTAAAAGAGTATTAAATAAATCTAATAAATATAAAGGTTTTGGATCTAATAATGTTACTAGAACTACATTTGTATTTAAGATGAAAACAGTAAAATAAGAAAAGGTAGACTTTTCTTATTTTTTTAGTATAATTTAGATAGAGGTGATAATATGGTATTTAAGAAATGTTTAAAGTGTGGAGCTTTAGTAAAAGTAATTAAAGATTGTACTTGTGATAATTGTGGAATTAGATGTTGCGACGGAGAAATGAAAGAGTTAAAAGCTAACTCAGTAGATGCAGCATTTGAAAAACATGTTCCAGTATATGAAGTTAAAGATAACAATCTAGTAGTAACAGTTAATCATGTAATGGAAGAAGATCATTATATTGAATGGATTATAGTAAAAACAGAAGATGGACATGTATGCAAAAAGTTTAAACCAGGAGATATTCCTACAGTAACAGTTCCATATACTAAAGCAACTCTATATGCATATTGTAATAAACATGGTCTATGGAAAACAGAAGTAGAATAAAAAAAGATATCAAATTGATATCTTTTTATTTTATGGATTATTTGGATCTGTTGTAGGTTCTGCTGTAGGTTTTGTTGAAGGTTTAGGACTAGGAGTAGGTGTAGTACTTCTAGTTGTAGTATTATTTCTAGTTGTACTACTGCTTCTAGAACTTCTATTAGTAGAATATCTAGAAGGAGTATAACTACTAACCTTAACTGTAGTTTTAGTATAATTACCTTTACCTATAACAGGTTTTTCATAAGGTTCATTTATTGAGAAATTAAATTTCTTAATAGTTTTATGTTTCTTTAATCCTAAGTTAACTTTCATAGCATTTATAATAGCTTTCTTACTACCTGCATAAGGAACATAATTCCATAAAGTTAATCTTGATCTCTTATCATAAATCATTCTACCAACACCTGATAAATATAATTGTTGTATATCAACTATTTCAGAATCATCAGCAGCTAAACTTTTCTTAACAATATCTTTACCTACATTATAGAAAGATAATATTTGTCCAGTAGTTAAGTTAGTATCTATACTATCTGATACAGTATCTAATATCTTAGTAAATGTAGATACATCTTTAACAGTTTTAATCTTATTCATTAAAGCTTTAATAATTTCTTGTTGATGTTCAGCTCTACCAAAATCACCATTAGCAAGTTGTTTTCTATTTCTAGCATATACTAGAGCTTCTTCACCATCTAAATGTTGATGTCCTTCATCTATACATATTTCTTTCTTTCTAGAAGAATCATCAGTACATAATCTCTTAGGAACATCTACGTCAACTCCACCAACAGCATCAACTAATTTAACTAAACCTTTAAAGTTAATCTTAGCATAATAATCAATATTAACATCAAAGTATTCTTCAATAGTATTCATCATACAATCAGTACCATAACCAGCAGCATGAGTAATCTTATTTTCAGCTTTATCAGACCAACAAGCAATTGGTACATAACTATCTCTTGGTATAGATAACATAGTTGCGTTTAAAGTTTTAGGATTGAATGTAATAAGAATTAATGTATCACCATTAGCAATCGCATTCTTAGTTAATACTTCATCAGTAGAATCAATTCCCATTAAAAGTATTGTAAATGGTTCATTAACAGATTTACCACTAGATTCATTCTCACTCTTAGAAACATCTGATTTCTTCATTCTCTTTTCTTTAGATACTACTACTTTAGTATCACTAGCAATATCTTCATATCCATTAGTAGATGAGAACATAGATACATAATTACTAGAAATAAACATACTATCTAACTCATCACTATATAAATCTGCAAGCATAGATGAATAGTCATTATATTTTTTTAATTTATTTTTCTTCTTTAAATTATTTTCATTAATAATTTCTTGAGGAATGATATATCCTTCAGGAGAATTTTTATCATCTAATATACCAATAGTAAATCCGTCTATATCATCAACAGTATCAATACCATTAGTACTCTTAGTAATTAAACTAGAAGAATAAGTAACATATACTTTATTCATATTACTAACTTTTCCATATATATAGAAAATAGTCGCTCCAGCTAAGAAACATAAAATAGAATAAAATACCATAAAAGTAATTAATACAACACTCTTAGCTTTCCCTCGTTTATTCTTCTTTCTTACTTTAACTTTAAATAAATCTCTAGTTTTAAAGAAAAATACTAAGTCTATAAGTACTAATATTCCAATAACTATATATCTAATTAAAGTTTCAATACCAGTAAGTAAAAATATTTCATATATTAAAAATCCACTAACAGCTATAGATATTATAAAAAATACAGCTGCAAGGAATCTAAGTTTCGATTTTCTTTCTAATTCTTTAAGTTCTTCTTTCTCCATTGATTTAAACCTCCAATTTTAAAAGTTTGACAACAATAATTATACCTAATTTATCATATTTTATCAAGCATATTTATAACCATTTTTATTATATGTAAATATAAGTGTAAATAGGCAATAATTTATGTCAAATAGGCCCCTTGATTTACATATATATTGTATAATATAATTGAAAGAATATATATAGGAGGTGGTCATGTGTTAAATAAGAAAAAACTAATATTTTTATTAGTATTATTTGGTGTGTTTTTCTCGGTACAAAATACAAAGGCCTTGACTGTCTCTGAGTATAAATCTAGAACAACTTGTAAATCTAAGTTTGAACTTGCTAGAGCAAACTCTAATGGATCAGTAACATCAGTAAAATGTTATAACACTTATGCAGAAGCAAATAGTGCTATGAATAGTAGTAGTTATGATGATGTATTTATATTTGACGAGACTGGAACTACAAAAATAGTGAATGCTAAATATGCTTTAGTAGATTTAAGTGTTAATCCTGAGACTTTAACATATTATTATGAAACTAAAGATCTAAGTGGTAGAAAATATACATATATGGATAATGGTTCATTATATGGAGGAGTAGATGGAGCGCTATTAGATGTTAATTATAATAAATCAATTAAAGTAATGATTGCAGGTCTATCTGCTTGGATAGCTAATGGTACATATGAAATAGTTCCACTAAATTGGATTAAATCTGGAAGTTCTTATACAGTAGGGGATACTATTAAACATAATTATGTATCTAAAATACAAAATACATATTCTGGTAGTTCAGGTTCTATAATTGGACCTAAACCAACTATGTTAAGTAATGGAACTTATTATAGTTATGATGGACATTACTTCTATACAAATAGATTAACTATGTTAAAAGATTATAGAAATGGTAATAGAAATAATTCATCTAATAAATCTAATCCATACTATAACTATTATATGTTCTTATCTAACCATTCTAAAACAACTTACTCATCTGTAAATATTGATGAGTATATTAGAAATAATATGGGCGCAACTAAAGGACTTTATGGATCAACATCAGAGAATGGTTCATCTAGGTTATATGGACAAGGATTATTCTTCTATAACTCACAAGAGCGTTTCGGTAATAATGCTTTACTTGCATTAAGTTTAAGTAGAAATGAAACTTCTCATGGTAGAAGTGATCTAGCTATTTATAAAAATAATGGATTTGGTCTTAATGCAGTAGATTCTAATCCATATCAAGCAGCTAACTGTTATCCAACATTCGCATCTTCTATATTTGAATTTGGTTCTAAATGGATAACAGATGGTTATGCAGATCCAAGTGATTCTAGATACTTTGGTCCAATCTTTGGAGATAAGTATATAGGAATGAATGTTAAATATGCAGGAGATACTTATTGGAGTGAAAAAATGGCTGCTAACTACTATAGTTTTGATAAAGCTAAAGGATTGCAAGACTATAACTACTATCAATTAGGAGTAGTAAATAATTCTACTGCTGCTTATATGTCTCCAAGTACTTCTAGTACTAAAGTATATACATATCCAGAAAAAGATGATGGAGTATTAATAGTAGGAGAAGTATCTAATAGTGAAGGAACTTGGTATAAATTACAAAGTGATAAAATAATAAATGGTACTACAATAACTACTACAGGAGATTATAATTGGAACTCATATGTTTATGTAAAACAAAACCAAATAACTAAAATAAATACACCTAAGAGTGGATATAAAATACCAAAAGATGTAACAGAATATCAAGATAGTAAATATAAATATGACTTATATGTCGAAAGTGCTACACTAAAACCTAAAGTCGCAACACTTACTAAAGATGCTGATTACTATTATGATTCAGCTCTAACGTCTAAGAAAGGTAATAAAGTACTAAAAGATAAAAAAGTTATGGTTTATAGTACTGCATATAATAAAAACAATGTCCCAGTATCATACTTAATAACATCAGATTATATGTATGATCAAAAAGACTGGGTACCTGCAAGTTCTATTAAGTTTATTAATAGTGACTATGGTAGACAAGATTTAGATATTAAAGGAGTATATGAATGGGTATGTAGTGAACCTATAGATAACTCTAAATATAAAATAGGTGGAGAATATGAATTTGCATATTTCCCTATAGTAGGAGAAACAACAGTAAGTGGAGTTAAATGGTACAAGATACCAGTAAGCTTATCTTCTAATACAAATTCATATGGATATATACTTGCTAGTGAAACAAATGGTAGAGTAATTAAATCTAGTTTCAAAGTAACAAATGAAAACACACAAAATAATAATCCACCAACAATAACAGCTTCTAATAAATCTATTGTTCAAGGTACTAATATTAATCTATTAGATAATGTATCTGCTACTGACCCAGAAGATGGAGATATTACTAATAAAATAGAAGTTAGTGGTACAGTAGATAAAGATACTATTGGTACTTATGAAATAACTTATAGTGTTACTGATAGTGGAAATATAACCACTACTAAGAAAATAACTATTACAGTAACAGAAAATAAAAAACCAACAATAGAAGCAGAAGATAAAGAAATAACAGTTAATACAATATTTATGCCATTAAAAGATATAAAGGCAACTGATCCAGAAGACGGAGATATTACTAATAATATAGAAATAACTGAAAATACAGTAGATTCTACAAAACTAGGAGAATACACAGTTACTTATAAAGTAAAAGATAGTTATAATCAAGAAGTATCTAAAACAATAACTATAACAGTAGTAAAAGATAGAGATCCAGTAATTAATGCTAGTAATAAAACTATTACTCTAAATACTACTTTTAAACCATTAGATAATGTATCTGCTACTGATCCAGAAGATGGAGATTTAACTAAGAACATAGAAGTATTAGAAAACACAGTAGATACTACTAAAATAGGTACTTACAAAGTAGTTTATAAAGTGGTAGATTCTGCTAATAATGAAACTACTAAAGAAATAAGTGTACAAGTAATAGAAAAAGTATTAACTAAAGCAAATGGAGAATTCAACTTAGAAAGTCTAAAATGGGATAAGACTAAAAAGAAATATACTATTAGTGGATATCTAATTATTCTAAATCAAAATAATAATTATACTGATAATGAATACAAGTTAGTTCTAAAAGATAAAAATAGTGATAAAGAATATTCTATAAATATAGATTCATGGACATCTAATGTTCCATATGACTTAGGAACTTCTTATAATAGTAAATATAAAAACTCATGGTTTAAAGGAGAAATAGATTTCTCTAATATTCCAGTAGGAGATTATGATTTATATATGAAAGCTATTAAAGGAGATTATTATACAGAAACAATAGTAGATAACTTATTTAATACAAGTATAGATAGAAGAGGACAAGATGATAATAAAGGATATAGTTTTAAAGTACAATTATCTTTAAAGAATAAAAAAATAGATCTAAGTATTAGAGATAATCTAATAACTACATCTACTTCTAATACATTTAGAAATATGATTAATGACTATGAAAATATTAAATTTGAAGGTAATAACTTACATGTAATTGGAACATCTTATAACTATGGAGGTACTTATAATAATTCATCTAATATTACTAGAAAACTAATATTAGAAAATACAACTACTTATAAACGTTATACATATAATATTGGAAGTACTAATAAAGGTAGTTATAAAGTAACATCTACTGATAATAAATCTAAAGAATATGCATGGTATGATAAATTGATAGATATATCTGATTTAGATAAAGGAACATACTCGATGATAGTTTATACTAAGACAAGTGATTCTGAAGATTATGGAGAAATAAATGATCTATTTGGTATGGCACCTAGTATAAGTACTACTATTAATAATAAGAACTATAGAATATACTTAAATAAGAATAAACTCAATGTAATAGAATTAATTGTAGAATAAAAAAAGATCTAATTTAGATCTTTTTTATTTTGCTATTCTAATTACATAAGCGGAAGCTTTACAACTTGTAACACTACTACCAGGACCAATACCACTAACATATGATCCAGAACTCATACCAGTTTCTCCAACCCCTACAACGCTTATTTTAACATTAGGATAATTACTTCTAAAGAATGAATATAATGCACTAGATACAGCAGAATAACCACTATTACTATTGAATACATTTCTAATTGCTCCACTTACTACATAAGTCTTAGGAGTACAAGTAGGAGTACTAGGTTTAGAAGGAGTAGTCTTTCTAGAAGTAGATTTACTACTAGACTTTCTTGCTTCTACAACTTCTTTCTTACCATTACTTAATGTAACAGTAACAGTAGTATTACTAGATACTTTTTTACCAGCACTAATAGATTGAGACATAACTCTATCTTTCTTAATAGAATTACTATTCTTATAAACAAAATTATAATTTAGATGAGCATCTTTTAATTTCTTAATAGCTTCACTCTTAGTTAAATCCTTTAAGTTAGGAACCTTACATTCTTTACCATCAGATATAGTAACTATAATAGTTTCATTATTCTTAATAGCTTTACCAGCTTTAACAGAATACTTAATTACTTCTCCTTGTTTAACAGATTCACTAAACTCATGTTTTTCTTGATATTTAATTTTATATTTATCAGCCCATTCATAGAAATCAGCTAAATTCTTAAACTTAGGCATCTTTAATTTACCTTTAGAAATAACTATAGTAACTAAACTACCTTGTTCTATAACAGAACCTTTCTTATAATTAGCACTTATAACATGATTATCTTTAATCTTTTCATCATACTGATCAGTAAAATCTAATTTTAATCTATTAGTAATTACCCATTTAGTAATAGAATCAATATCCATCTTCTTAAGATTAGGAACTTTTATTTTCTTACCTTTACTAATAGTAATATTTACTTCTTGATCTTTAATAACAGTACCAGGTTTAATACTTTGCTTAGATACTAAACCACGTTTAATTTTACTAAAATCTTTATTAATATTATATTTTATCTTATGTTGTTTTAAATAGAATACTGCTTCAAACTCAGACTTTTTAGTTAAATCTATTAATCTAGGACTTTCTAGAGGATCATCTCCTAAAGAGAAAGTTAATTTGATAGAATCATTTCTCTTCATATTACCACTTTTACTTTGTTCTATTAAAGTATCTCTAACTTTATCTGATTCTATAAACTCTACATCAACATTACTTAAATGATTTTTCTTAATAAACTTTAATACTCTTTCACTATCCCAAGTAACCATATTAGGAATTACTACATCTTTATTAGGACTAGGTCCTTCACTAATAGATACAGTTAATATTTTATCTTTAGGATTACTACCAGGTTTTAAATTCTGAGATATAACTTTATATTCACCTATCATATCACTATATTCATATTCTTGGTCTAACTCTATATTATTCTTAGTTGCCCAATCAACTACAGTAGTTAAACTCTTTCCTCTAAAATCTTCTACTTTATTTAGAGTAGGGAAAGTAAATACATTCATAGTAATTAAAATACCTAAAGTATTATAAATAGTTAATAATAATGCACTTACAAATATAGATCCTTTATGTTTAGTATTATTAGTAATAGAACTTGATACAAAAAATACTGAGAATAAAAATAATAATACTACATTAGTAAGTAAATATAATAAATTTAAATCATTACCCTTATATAAAAGAGTAGATACTACAGATCCAATACTAGATATAATACATAAGAATAACATTATATT
>JAFWNS010000039.1 GCA_017510225.1 Bacilli bacterium | reverse complement strand
TTTTTAAATATATTTATAATTGAATAAATAATCTTTGTGTGTTATAATCGATTTGTTACCAATTTAGGGGATTAGTTAAATGGTATAATAATGGTCTCCAAAACCACTGTTGCGAGTTCGATTCTTGCATCCCCTGCCATTAGAAAACAAGTAGCTAGTGCTACTTTTTTTATATCATAGTATGGGGTCTTTTTTGCTTGAACACGGAAGGTCAAAATCTTTGAACATTTGCCCAAAAGTAGTAGGATTTCTATAGCCCCTCTTTTAAAAAGTATTGATAAATAGTAAAAGAAAATCAAAAGTCAGAATCTCAATAGGTGCAGGGGGGAAGGCGGTTCTTTTATTTTATAATTATATAACACATGATAATATAAGAAATTACAAGATTGTTCTTAGTATCAACTTTATTATTACATTATTATATGGTATTATAAATATACATTTAGGAGGGATTATCATGTCTAGTATAAAAGAAATAGAGATTACTACTGATAATAGTAAGTTATTTTCACAACGAGAAGCTTTTAATAAAAGATGGAACATTATAGATAATAGTGAAAAAAAAGAAGAATTCAAAAATAGGTGTTTAACTATATTAGATGACGAATTTCATAAACATTCTCCGAATCATGGTGTTTTTAGTGATGAAAGATGTGAGTATATAAACGATTATTGCTTAGAAATTTCTTCTAATCTTGGTATTATAATAAAAGCAAATAATTTTGATAATTTTGCACATAAAGAATTATATTCTTATTTAAAAAAATTAAAAATGGATGATATTCAAGATTATAGATTTTTTTTATTCTTTCTACAATTAACCTTAAGTTATGATTTTAATGGTTTTATATCTAATGATACACTTGCGTTACGTTTTGCCGAGGCGATGAAAATTTGTAATATAAATGCAAAAATACTAAAAGGCAATGATTCTTTTGATATTTATCCATGCGATGTTGAATTTTTAGATAAACCTCTTATTACAGATCTTTTAAGTTGGCTTAACAATTATCCTGACACAAAGAATTTATTTTCTAAAGCTATAAAAACTGAAAGAACTAGTAAAAATTGTAGAAATATAGTTGATGATTTAAGAGTTTGTTTAGAATTATTTTTAAAGAAAATACTTAATAATAATAAATCTTTAGAAAATCAAAAATCAGAAATTGGAAAATATTTTAGTGATAATGATATTTCTAAAGAAATTTCAAATATGTATACCTTATTAATTGATTACTATGCAAAATACAATAATCAACACGCGAAACACGACAATTCTGTTGTTGAAATTGAAATTGATTATCTAATTTATTTAACAGGATCATTTATAAGATTTGTCATGTTGATAGAAGAACAAAAAGTGAGAGTACCAATTGAAAAATAATTATTTGTGAAATAGTAAAACTTCAGATTATATAATCTGAAGTTTTTATTAGTTATATCTTTCTACAACTTACAGGCGAAGCCCGCGAATTTTTGACCTTTTCGTACTCCAGGTCAAAAAAAGGTGAAGAAAGGTCTATTAAAGTATTGACACCATCTCCAAAACCACTGTTGCGAGTTCGATTCTTGCATCCCCTGCCATTAAAAAATAAAAGGATTAGAATTATTCTAGTCCTTTTTTATTTTTTACTGTTTTAAAATATAACTTAAATGCTTCTGGATATGTTAAATTATCTGGAAGAGTATCTGAAAACATTATTTCTTCCATTTCATATTCCTTAGGTAAATCTTTTAACTCTAATATTTCACAATAACAAAGTAGTCCATAATTACTTATTTTGTAGATACATATTGGTTCAATTTTTATTTTTGTTGCACCTGTTTCTTCATACATTTCTCTTTTAGCTGCTTCTTCCCAAGTTTCTCCTTCTTCAATATGTCCTCCAGGTATTTCCCAACCATTTCTTTTTTTATTATATGCAAAAACATATTTATCTTTGTACTTTGATACACATACTACTCGAGTTAACTCATTATCATCACAATAACCTAGATCATATATTTTTATTTTAAAATTCATTAAATCATCTTTAACATATTTTAAATAATAGTTTATTTCATCTTCTCTATTTAAATCACATATTGGTTTATTATATCCGATTGCATAAGCTACTTTAGATAAGGGATAAGTATTTGGTTTTAATTCATAGTCTTTTTCTAAACTCTTATAAATATATGGTATTGTAATATTTACTTCATATAATTCTTCATCTTTATCAATAATACAATAGGCTCTATTAAAGCCATATTCTTCTCCATTAAATAAATAGTTTTCAAAAAGTAATTTTTCTATATATTCTTTAATATTAGGTTCTATTTTATCTTTTATAACTAAGGCATCATCTAATCCAACAATATAATCGTAATTATAATCTTTTAAATAATTAAAAGCGTTTAATGCTTTTTGTCTAGCTCTTTCTACATTACTACCTTTTTCTTTTTCATCTGGTACATTCATATCTTTAGTTAACTTTTCTATTATGTATTCTTCTTCAGGAAAAATAGTATTCTTAAATATCTTTGATACTATATCATATTTATCTTTATTTGTGGTTGCAATTAATACTTTTTCCATAATATCACCTAGTGCAATTATATCATATATTTGTTATAATATATCTAGAAAGGAGTAATTATGTTGAAAGAAAAATTTAATGAGACTACTAATTATATGATTATTACATCTGTATTAACATTTTTTGTTGGATTAACAATGATGTTCTTCCCAGTAGCATCAATAGCAACAGTTGGAATAATAGCTGCTATATATTTTATTGCATATGGTATTTTCCTAATATATATGGAATTTAATACTAGTAAATACAATGTTCCTTTTGATGGATTATTCTCTGGTGTTATATCAATATTAATAGGATCTATTCTTCTTTGTTTAAGTCCTAAAGCATTAAATGATATATTTGGAATTATAATTGGTATATGGATGATCTTATCAAGTATTAATCTTATTAAAGTAGCAAATAAATTATCTAATACTAAACTTCCTTGGAAAAGCATCTTAGTACTTGGTATATTAGATTTAATTATTGGAATATTAGTAGTATTTAATCCATTTGCATCTATGATTTCTATAACATTATTCGCAGGAATAATGATTATGGTTCATTCAGTTATTAATATAATTGATGTAATAATTATTAAAAAAGATGTACAGGATATTAGTAAAGAACTAAAGAAAAAACTTTCAGATATTACTAAATAAAAAGCACTAAATTAGTGCTTTTTTTATAAATGATTAGTCTAGTTCGCCTTTATAAAAATATATTTTCATAGAATCTTCAGAATATTTAGGTTTTGATACATCAACATCTAAATATTTACCAATATAATATATAATATATTGAGATGCAATTAGTAGATCATATTCACATAAAATATCATTATATTTGCTTTCAACTATTAAATTCTCTCCTTTATCTAAATAATTTAATAATTTTTTTTCATATTTACTTGTTGTTTTTTGTTTAAAATATATGCTGCTTTTGTTTTTCAAGTTTTCATAGTTGATAAATCTGCCGTGTGAAAAATTCTTTTTTTCATGAACCAAACAGTTATAAATACCTGATTCTATTAATTTGCTTTCTGTGTCAATACATGCACAATTGGTATAGTCACCAGTAAATATATTGATTGTATTACTGAATACCTTCTTAATGTCATTATTACTAAAATATTCTTCAAAGTATTCATTCCAATATTCTATTGAACTATGTATAAATTCTTTTATATTTATATTAAGTTCTTTCATTTCTATATAATATTTTAAAAATAATGTAGCTGGAACAACGGCACCTTCAAACGATAAGAATCCTCTTTCTTTTCCTTTATTATTAGCAGTTGTATAACTGATTATATTTTTTTGTTTAAATCCGGTTTTTTCGCTTACTTTTTTTTGATTACCTTTAGTAATTATAATACTACTATCTTTATCAAATCCTTTTGCGGACTCTAAAACATCATTTGTAGTTCCAGAATAGCTAAACAACAAAATTTTGTTTATGTTTTTGTTATTTCTATAAACAACCTCTCTAGGAGTCAACGCATAAGTATTGCTACCGTAAATATAATTTATTATATTTGATGCAAATTTTGCACCTGCTAATGATCCTCCTGTTCCAGTAAATATATAATTATCGTTTTTATTAAACCCAACTTTTTTTAATTGGGAATAAGCATTACTATCTAGAGCATTATTAATTCTTTTTTCTAAGTTATTAATATTAATATTACATCTTTTAATTTTCTTTCTTTCCACAAAATCAAAAGTATCACAATGACAACAATCAGATTTTATTTTAATTTTATAAAGACTGTGTAGATGTCCTCTTGCACCCATTTTTTCTACTACCTTGCTAGTCAACTTTACTGATGCGTTGTACCATTTCTCAAATTTTGTTTCATCTATGATCATATTATTTTTAATATATTCTTTTATAATACACGAGAAAAATGCATCTCCTGCTCCTGTAGGATCAACTTCTTCTCCTATGTGTTTAGGAGTAAATTCATATTTAATGCCACTATATATGAATTTTGCACCGGACTTACCTTTTGTGATAGTTAGTAACTTTGGAGATATCTTTTTATATAGCTCTACTTCATTTTTTATATTAAATCTTTTCTTTAAGTACTTTTCTACTCTTTCATTTAAATTTACTATTTCAAATTTATTATTTAGTTTATCAATTATTTTTTTATCAGAAAGGTCTTCAAACTCAAAGTATTGGCCTAAATCTAACATTCTTTTATTATTAACACTATCAATAATTTTTTGATTTTTATCATTTAAATTATCAAAAACTAAAATATCATCATTTTTTATATCTTTTATTATTTTGTCAGTATTAATTTTACTTTTATCATACCATTTTTTATTATTACAAATTGGACATCTTTTTTTTGAACTAAATGATGTTTTGTCTCCATTTTTTATATAAGATACATGAAAACATCTAGTTTTGATATCCTCGTTCTTTATTATATTTGAAGTATCTACTTTTAAATCATCTAAACTTTTAATTGCTATCAATCCAGCTGCATCATTTCCACAAACACCAAAAACAGAAGTTTCTATTTTCCATTTGGTTAAATTAGCAACTATATTATGGGAAGTTATACCACCATTAACTCCTAATAATTTCCCATTTTGATAATAATAATCTGTTACTAAATCTCCTATACTTATTACTCTCATAACTACTCTCCTTTTATGTTTAAATATCTTCAATGTATACAATTTTCTTTTCAATATATATTATATCATTTTTGTTATAGTGATTCATCAATATTTTTTTGTTTTTGCTTTCCTTCACTTATCCTGTTAGAAATATACTCTGCCACTTCACTATCTTTTGTATAATCATGATTTTTTACTAAACATTCTATAATCTTTTTTCTATTTAAATCAAATACTCCTAACGAATCTTTATATATATCAAATTTGTTTTCATCCCTCCAACTGTACGGACTTGAAAAATTAAGACCATTTATATAATCAAAGAATAATTTATAGTCTACAGCACTATGATTTTCCATAAACATTTGATCTATCCTATTAATACTTGGATATCTGACTATATTTACTCCTTTTGTTTTAAATCCAATATCATATAATGAGTTTATGGCTAATTGAATGGTTTTTCCACTTAGAATATTATCATCCATTAACATAATATTCTTATTACTTATATCTCCTAAAACTCTTATTCCATTATAATTTTCTATATCAAACTTTCGTAATTCTATTAATTGTTTATTCTTATAACCTGATACTTCTTTATTAAACTTTAGAATACATACATCTTGAACTTGAGGATGAATGATTTTATATATTATTGATAATTCTTCTCCTCCATATGCCATACCACATACACTAGTGTCATACTCATCGCTAGTAGTTAAATATAAATTTATATAGTTTTCTGCAAAATTATCAATTTCTCTATACGTTCTATATTCTTTTGAATAATCTTTTTCTTCTACTTTTTCTTTAAATTTATCTAAATTTTTAGTGACTGTACTTTTTGAATCTTTTAGTATGCCCAATATATCATTTTTTTCTATTTTGTAGTTTTCATTAAAGCAGATATTAGCCATCATTCTATCATTTAAACTGTTTAAACTATTTAAAAGCCTTATTTGACTGTTATTAGTGTTACTCAAATTTATGAGAATGTTATCTTTGTCATAATTGCTGACTATATTACTGTGTAATAATATAAGTAATGAATTCCTAATATTATCTAGTATACCTAATATCATCTTTTTGTTCGTTATATCATTAAGATTATTTGTTTGTGTTACCGCATTATATGCATCATTAATGAAAGTTAAATTGTTTTTATACCATTCAATAACATTTTCGGGACTTGTATAGTCGTTATTCTCGCTACTTTTTCTGTTAGCTAAAAAATAATAATAAGTTTTTGAACCACGTAATAAAAAGTTTTTGTTGTCTCTTAACGAATATATTAGATTTTTATCTATTTCTTTATTAAATAATTTCTTTAAAGGATTATCATCATTTATTAAAGCCCATTCATACATTGGTATTTTAATACTTCCGCTGTTTTTATCAAATAAATCAGCATGTCCGTTTATTAAATTAAAATTACTATCAATTACTTGTTCCAATTTTTTGTTAAAACTATCTTTTCTATTATTTATCTTCGCTTCTATCTTTGCATAATCTTTATAATATGTTTCTTTGTCAGCTTTTTCTAAACATACTGTTGGTAACAATTTGGCTGTTTTGATTAAATATTTAGTTGCTTCTACACCTTTCAAAACATTTCCTAAATTATCTACTATAGGAAAACAAGATTTTTGATCACTACTTATTTTATCTACGCTATAACCCTGTTCACAATTTAACATAGAATAATCATTACCATTTTCATCTCCGCAGTCACCAATTCTAATCATAGAATTTTCTGGAACACCTATGATTTTTTCCGCAAGTTCAATGGCCTTTTCTTTTTTTGAAGTTCCTATTTGGAGTACGGTTTTTCCTTCAAATACTCCCCTTGTTATATTTAACTTATCTAAATTTTCTTTAATAATAGTATTGTTTAAGTTATCTAAAGTTTTAGTAAGTTCTGTTTCATTATCAAAAATAAATCTTATATTTAAAAGTATATTATTTCTATCTGTTGAATATGAAATCAACAATTCATTAAATTCTTGATTGTCTTTAATATAGTCATTAAATTTATTTAATTGCTCAAACGCATCTTTAGTAGAAATATAAATCTCTTTATCCCATATTTTATCAATACTATCTTCTGATGTTTGATATAGTTTGGCACCATCATTAGTTAGAATATATATTCTCATTAAGTCTTTTTTATATAGTCTATATTTTTTGTTTAATGTTCCAAATAAATCATTCTTTAAATTATTCAAACCTGTTTCTCCGCGTCCAGTTATAAAAACTACTGGGATTTTATGTTTTATTAAATCACCAATCATATAAATTGCATTTTCTTCAAGATGTATAGAATTTTCTTGTGTTAGCGTACCATCTATATCAAAGCACACTGCATTATATTTTTGACTTAAAGAATTAATGAACTCATTACGTCCTTTCATATATTATCACTTCCTAAAGTAAAAATTCTAAACTTTTAACTTTTTGTTTTTCATTATCATTAGCATTTATATCAAATAAAATTCCTTCTCCACCTTTGTTGTTCCAATCATTTATATTTTTAAGTGAATCATCAATTAAAATTTCTTTATTGTTAGGAATATAAATCTCTGATTTTTTTACATGTGGTGGTACAAATAAAATGGGTGTTTCTATTTCTCTATTATTTCGTAAATCATATACTTTTGCATTCATTTCATTTAATGTGTGTATTTTCGTTAGAATTACTAATTCTTCTTTTCTAGCTTCTAACTCTTTAATTATTTCAATGGAATTATTAATTGGTTTTGATTCTTTATATATTGTATCCCAGTCAACAGTAGAAAAAAAATCATCCCAGCTAATTTCTTTTTTCTTTTCTTTTTGCTGTAGTATTAATTCTTCAGAATCTAAAATTACACCATCTAAATCCAAAAAAATAGGTTTTTTATTCATAACCTATACCCCCTCCTTGAATCCCTATTATTATAGCATTTTATAATAATAAAGTAAAATTAATTATTCATTAAATCTCTGCAAATGCTTAATTTCATTTCTATACAAATTGACTTATCTATATAAAAATGCTATAATATGTGCCACTTAGGGGGGGATATTATGTATGATGGATTAAGAATTGTTGATGGGAAAAAACAACATTTTAGTTTTAGTGAAATTAAGCATTTATCTTTTAAAGAAAAATTATTAATTACTAAGTATTCATTAATAACTAATAAAGTTGCGGAAATACCTTTTGAGGATAGATTTATTTTCTTAGATGATTTAGCATTAATAGAATTGCGTCTTCATTCTTTAACTCAATCAATAATAGCAGACCATTATGGTGATCAAATTTTTGAAGAAATTAAAATTTTAATAGATAAGTTAAATCAAAAACTTGAAGATTATAAAGCTAATGGTATTTCTCAATCTGAGAGAGATAAGTTTGCTAGTATACCTATGGATAAAGTAGATATATTAGATGGAATGGATGAAATAAACAAAGATCATGATGCTGCAATAATAAAAAGTTATGTTAACTACTATAAAGCTAAAGAGGAACTTGATAAAGAAATGGAAAAAATATATTCTAAAAAAAATAACTCAAATAAATAATTGAGTTATTTTTTATGTTATAATTATTATAATATAGGTGATATTATGTTAAATATTTTTGTAGCTATTTTACCAGCGTTATTATTCATATTAT
Source organism: Bacilli bacterium (assembly GCA_017510225.1). GTDB lineage: Bacteria > Bacillota_I > Bacilli_A > RF39 > UBA660 > CAJMSU01. The sequence continues at coordinate 23,411 of JAFWNS010000039.1, read as the reverse complement.
TATTTTATTTGTTAAATAAAGATTTTGTTACTAAGAGATGGTATATATTATTACTATTATTAGTTATAGGAGCATTAGGTTCTTATGTATGTTATAGATTTGAAATGCATTATGGCTCTTATTTTAAGAAAATAAAAGATTGTAATTATTTAGAAGTGTTATTTTATGCAGTATTTGGAGTAGCTATATTTGAAGAAGGTTATAAATGGGTGGTATCTACTATACCTTCTATTATAGATAAGTGTGTAGATTCTTTATCTATTGTTACTTATTCTGTTTTTACAAGTATTGGGTTTGCTTTATTTGAAAATATTGTCTATTTTGCTATACCATATGGTATTTCTACTTCTATTGGTAGATTATTTACTGCTTTTCCTAGTCATATATGTAATGCTATATGGATGGGTTATTTCTTATCTTTATTTAAAGAAAAGAAGGGTCCTATTAGATATTTATATTTAATACTAAGTATTATAGCCCCAATAATTGTTCATGCTTTATATAATAGTTTCTTATATGGAAAAGATGCTACTTTAATGAATTATCATATTTATTATTATGTATCTTTATGTATAGTATCAATTATATTATTAGTTATAACTATTAAAAAAAGATTTAGGAATTCCTAAATCTTTTTTATTCTTCTTCATTATTTTCTAGTTCTAATTCTAATTCTTTTCCTTTTTCTTCTTCATATGATTTGTATATTTCATATGTTTTAGGATCATTCTTATCCCAATTATCTACTATTTGATCTGCAGTTTCAGTAGATACTGTTTTTAGTCTATCAGCTAATTCTTCAGATAAAGCTCCATAATAGTCTTTACCTTCGTCTATTAATTCTTTTATATCTTCTACTTTTTCTATATCTCTTTCTTCAAAATATCCTTTTACTCTAGAACGATATGCTTCTTCTAGTGTATTTTCATCTATCTTTTCTCCAATTGATTCTAATATAGGTTTTAAGAATATTAAATCACTTCTTACTTCATTCCAACCTATTAATTCTATTGGAGAATATTGTCTTGTTTGTCCTTTATTAACTTTCTTTTCAAATATTTCCATAGATGAATTATCTGATACCCATCCATCATGGATTGCAGCTAGAATATCTAGTTTCTTTTCTTCAGTAAGTCCTCTTACTTTCTCAGTAACAGTATTAAATATTTCAGCATCTGTAGGCCCATGTACTACTGCTTCAAAGAATTGAATAGTCTCATCATCAGTTAAATCTATTTCTTTAGCGATTGCAATTACTGCATATTTCATAGATCCCATAGCATATACTTCTTCTTCTAACTCTGCGATAGTTTGTCTAGATATCTTTTCTTCGGCTTGTTGTTCACTATAATTGTTCCATTTCATTAAGGCCTCTTTAGCAACTTCTTGATATGGTGTTTTATGTTTCTTAATCATTTCTTCTATTGTTTGATCTTGATTCATAATTACCTCCTTATTAATTACATAATATCATTTTTATTACATCTTTTCAATTAATATAGCTTGTGGTAAAATTATTTTATATTAGGTGGTGTATATGGAAAGAAAAGAAATTAAGAAAGTAGCAAAGAAAACTTTAAAAAGGAGTTATTTTAGAAGTATATTAGTTATTTTTATAGCTAGTATTATTATAAGTGGAACTTATACAATGAATAGTTCTGTTAATACTACTCAACAAAAGAGTACTAGTAATACAGAAACTACTTATAATAAAAATAAATCTAATTATGATGTAATTAATGAAACAGTTAAAGATGCATCTAAGAAAAAGTCAGGTAAACTTAATAAAAAAGTAGAAAAATTAGAAAAGAAATCTAATGGTGTTTTGGCACCCATTGTTAATAATATGACTAAGAATAAAACTGTTTTAGTAGGTTTTATTAATACTTATAATTTATTAGTAGTTAAAAAGTCTGTTTCTAAAGGTCTTATATCTTTAGTAGCAGCAATTATATCATTATTAATATTTATATTTATTAGAAATATTATTATAGTTGGTAATAATAGATTTTATTTAGAAGATAGAAAATATAAAGATACAGGTATAGATAAATTATTATTCCCATATAAAGTTAGAAGAACTTGTCATTTAGCAAGTGTTCTATTCGTTAAATTCATTTATGAGTTTCTTTGGGATTTAACTATTATTGGTGGAATTATTAAATATTATGAATATTATATGATTCCATATGTTTTAGCAGAGAATCCTAATATTAAAAGAAAAGAAGCTTTTAGATTATCTAAGGAATTAATGAAGGGTTATAAATGGTATGCTTTTAAATTAGATATTAGTCTTATTGGTTGGCATATATTAACAGTACTTACTTTTGGACTTAGTGCTTTATTCTATTCTGATGCTTATTTTGAACATATTAAAGCTGAATTATATATGCGACTTAGAAAAGAAAAATATGATAGTTTAACTGATAAGAAATTACTTAATGATAAGTTGTTAGATATTAATAAAGAAAAAGAGGCTAAATATCCTATGGATAAGTTTAGTATCCCAATAAAAGAAAAAAAGAAATCTAAAGATAAAGAATATGATACTAAATATACTATTACTACTTATATAATGTTCTTCTTTACTTTTGCATTTATAGGTTGGTTCTGGGAAGTATTATTACATTTAATAACTGAAGGTGTATTTGTTAATAGAGGAACTATGTTTGGTCCATGGCTTCCTATATATGGATTTGGTGGATTATTAATATTATTAGTATTAAAACCATTTAAAAACAAACCTGTTTTATTCTTTATAATGGCTATGGTATTAGCAGGAATACTTGAATATTCTACTGCTTGGTATTTAGAGACATTTAAAGGTATGAAATGGTGGGATTATTCAGGATACTTCTTAAATCTACATGGTAGAATATGTTTAGAAGGATTATTAGTATTTGGATTAGGTGGTAGTGTTGTTACATATTTTGTAGGTCCACAACTTAATGAATTATATTTAAAAATAGCTCCTAAAATAAGAATAATTATTTGTTCTATATTAGTATTTTTCTTTGGAGTAGATGCTATATATTCTTCACAGCATCCAAATACAGGTAATGGTGTTACTAAAACTGTAGAAGCAAAATAAAAGATGAGTTTAACTCATCTTTTTTTAATCATGTGATAAATTATCAAAGTATCCTTGAATAAATATTACTGGAGTACCTTTATCTCCACTTCCACTAGTTAAATCACATAGTGAACCAATTAAATCAGTTAATCTTCTAGGTGTAGTTCCTTGAGTAATCATTTGACCAACTAAGTTACTATCTTTTGCTTTTATTTCTTTTTTAATTGCGTGTTTTAATTCGTCACCTTCTAAATGACTATATTTATTATCAGATACATATTTTAATTTTATTTCATTTGGAGTTCCTTCAAGTCCACTAGTATAAGCAGGAGATACTACTGGATCTGCTAATTCCCAAATTTCTCCTACTGGATCTTTAAAAGCTCCATCTCCATAAACCATTACTTCTATATTTTTACCAGTCTTATCTTTTAATCTCTTTTGAATATCTTCTACTAATGTTTGTCCTGTTCTAGGGAATAATTTTAATCTTTCTTCAGTAGCTTTATTAGAACCTAACATACCATAGTTTTCATTAAAACCACTACCATTAATAGATTCGTTCATTATTTCATAAAGACCAAATACTTTAGCACCTTCATTTTCTAATAACTTCTTAGTATGGAATCTTGTATGAATATCACAATTAATAACATTCTTAGTATATTTTAATATATCAGTAGCAGTATTAGATAAAATAAATTCTGCTTCACAATTTTCACTTTCAATTAATTCTTTATAAAAATCAATCATATTAATTCCAGTGAATGGATGAATCCAATCACCAAATGTTTCTCTATACTCTTTTTCTGTAATTACACTACCTAAATCATATTTACTTTTGTATAATACATCTTCATCTAATATACCATTACCAACTTCATCTGATGGAAATGATAATTGTACATATAATTTATCTGTACTTCTTGCGATTGCTTTTAAGATAATAGAAAATCTATTTCTACTTAGTATTGGAAATACAATACCTAATTCTTTTGGATTATCAAATTTCTTTTTAATATCCTCTACTACTTCATCTACAGTAGCATAGTTTCCTTCACTAATACCTACTACAGCTTCTGTGATTGCAACTACATCTTTATCATTAAATTCAAAATTATTATTTTTACTAGCATTAATAACTGAATCAACAACTATACTTGCAAGATCGTCTCCTTCCTTAATAATTGGAGTTCTTATACCCCTAACAACTGTTCCTAAATCTCTCATTAACTATTCCTCCCACGATTTTAATTGTACCATAATTTTTATCAAATTAAAAACATTATTTATACTATAAATTGATTTTTTTATTAAAATATGTTATAATATGTTGCCGTAAAGGGGAGATATTATGAATTCAAAAACTTATAGTGTTTATGCCAAGAATAAAAACAACAAATTATATGATGAAAATGTTGTTAGTGAAGAATTATATGATATAGAAGACTTAGTAGTTGGAAATGTTTTAACATGTGAACAAAATGGTAATGGTGTTATATATAGTAGTTCTCCATCTAAGCATATATTTGAAAAAGTTAATGTAGAAAATAGAGATATTTATAAAGAATTATATTCTCATAAAGAGATAAAAACATTTTCTACTGAATATAATGGTCCATTTATTACTAATATTGAAGATTTAACTGATTATATTGATGTAGTTACTTATAAAGCTGATAGTCCAGATTTATTATTAACTATGGATGATATAGTTGATTTAGAAAACTTGGTTAATGTTATTAATAAAGAGGAAAAGAATATGAAAAAAAAGAGTCTATAAAGACTCTTTTATTTACTTTTAAATGCTTTTTGTGATATTATTTATTCAGGAGGTAATTATGAAAAAGATTAGTTTATTATTAATTGTAATGTTAGCTGTTTTATTATTACCATTTAATACAATGGCTAAGAGTAAAAAAGTAAATATATATTTCTTTAGAGGAGATGGTTGTCCTCATTGTGAAGAGGCTGAAAATTTCTTTGCTAGTATTAAAGAAAAATATGGTAAATACTTTAATCTTGTAGATTATGAAGTATGGAGTAATAAGAGTAATGCTGAATTAATGGAAAAAGTTGCTGAAGAAAGAGGAGAAGAAGCTGGTGGAGTTCCATATATTGTAATTGGAGATCATACTTGGAGTGGTTATCAATCAGATTATGATGAGGCTATAATCGCTGAAATTAAAACATTATATGATCAAAATCCTAATGATAGATATGATGTAATGGATGAAGTTAATGGAAATGATAAAACTAATTACTTTAGAGATTCTATGATTGCTTTAGCTTTTATAGTAGTAATTGCTGGTATTATTGCAGGAGTATATTTCACAAGAAAGAAAGCTAATTAAAAAGAAATCAAATGATTTCTTTTTTTTATGGTATTAATAATTTATCTCCTATAGATATTAAATTAGTAGTAAGTTTATTTATTTCTTTTAGTTCATTTACTGAGATATTATTTTCTCTAGCTATAGACCATAAAGTATCTCCTTTTTTAACTATATATGTATTGTTATTATTTGGTACTATTAATTTATCTCCTATTTTTAAATTAATTGTATCTAAATTATTTATGTTTATTAAATCATTTACTGTAGTATTAAACTTCTTAGATATTGACCAAAGACTATCTCCTTTTACTATTTCATATATATTATAGTCATTATCTATTTCTTCTTCATTATCTTCTTTTACTATTAATAATTGTCCAATACTTAGAATATCTGAAGTTAGGTTATTTATTCTTTTTAGTTCAGGCACTGTTGTGTTATATTTATTAGCAATAGAATATAGGGTATCTCCTCTTTGTACTATGTATGTATTATCTGGTTTTGTATCTATTATAGTATTAGGAGGTGTATACGGAACATTAGAATAATCAGCAATAGCTTTTACTACTCCTTCTACATAATTATTTAAATTATTCTTTAACTTGGAAGCATCTCTACTATTATCTATAAATCCATATTCTACTAATATTGATTCTAGTGGATTGGTTTCTCTAATTATATAGTAGTAATCTAGATTAGGATTTTCTGGTAATCTTCTTTGATATATTTTTCTTTTAACCTGTCCTGCATTACCAATATTATCTAAAGCCATAGAAGCTAATTTAGAATTATTTCTAAGTCCATATACTATTTCTGCTCCTTCTCCACCACCTGCATTTATATGATTAGATACTAATATAACATTAGGATCTCTTCCATATAAGCTTAATACTTTATTAATTCTTTGTTGTCTAGGTAAACTAATATCACTATCTCTAGTTATTTCTACTGGTATACCTAGTTCTTTTAACCTTTTATACATATAGTTAGCAGCTTGTAAGTTTAGATCTTTTTCTTTTAGACCATTACCTAGTGCACCTGGATCTTCTCCTCCATGACCAGCATCTACAATAACTTTCTTTATTTGTCGTTCATACATTTAAATCACCTATAATAATTTATGATAGGTGATTATTTTTGTGAACAAAAAAAAACAGTTTCTTATAACTGTTTTATTGATTATTTACTTCTTTTTTAATAGTTCTTTTCTTATTTGACTACCTATTTGCTCAATTTTACTATCAGCGGTTAACATTTCTGTTTGTTTTTTTATTCTTTTATTTAATTCTTCACGTACATACTGTTTATTTTCTATCGCAGATATTTGTTCCACATATTTTTCTAATTTGTCTTTGTCTTTAGAAACCATTCTTATAAAATCAAGGGCTTCGACATTACTAATTTCACCATATTTAAAACAACTTAATTCTTTTCCTTTTTCTAATTCTTTTTCTAATATTTCATCACTTTTTTCTATCCATCCACGTTTAAAACCATCGGGATTATAATAAATTTTTTTCTCTAGAATTAAATCAACAAAATAATTATTTTCTCTTCTTCCTATTATACAATCAGTCCTATCAGTAGGGAATATTTTTATGCATCCACCTTGCCATGCATCTGATACATTCGACCAATAAGTTTCTGCACAATTTAAAAGTAATTTATAGTACTTTTCCATATATACACCTCTTTTTTGGCATATTATAATTCAAGAAATAATGACTGTCAACTGAGTGGAATAAATTTAGATACTTTTTTGGTTTATGGGTTTATTTTATACTGTCCTTTTTATTAAAAAAAATCAAGGTTTTACTTAATCTTTTCTATTATACTTGATAAGCTATCATGGAATACTAGTTTAGCTCTAGAGTCATATGGAGTTGGATCTCTATTTATTATTACTAGGTTTTTACCTTGAAATAGATTTACTAAACCGCTTGCTGGAAATACTGTTAGAGATGTTCCAGCTACTATTAACATATCTGCATTATATATTGCTTTTTGACTATTTATAAATGCATCTTCTGGTAATGCTTCTTCATATAATACTACATCTGGTTTTATTACTCCTCCATAACTACATTTAGGTACTCCATTAGATTCAAATACATATTCTCCCGTATATTCTTTATTACATTTAATACAGTGGTTTTTATATACTGTACCATGTAATTCATATACTTTCTTACTTCCTGCTTTTTGATGCAGTCCATCTATATTTTGAGTTATTATAGCTTTTAATTTATTTTTATCTTCTAATTCTTTTAAATATTTATGTGTAATATTAGGTTTGTATTTTAAACAGTTCATTTTATCTTTATAGAATCTATAGAATTCATCTATATCTTGGTTGAAACATGTTCTACTTAATAAATATTCTGGTGGATAGTTATATTCGTTCTTTTGATTATAAAGTCCATCATCACTTCTAAAATCAGGTATACCACTTTCTGTAGATACTCCTGCCCCTCCAAAGAATACTATATTATTAGATTCATCAATCATTTTCTTTAACTGTTCTATTTTATCCATAATATCACCTATTTATATTATATCATAAAAAAAGAATAACTTAGTTATTCTTATTTTAATGTTTTTGTGAATGATTTTGATTTGTCTTTAGATGGAATAGTAGTTACTGCGAATGATGATTCTCCTTCTGTACCATCAGCTAATTTGATACCATCTAAGATTTTATTTAATTTAGTAAATGCGGCATCTAAACCTTCTGTAGAACCTACAGCAACAACTAAAGTATGTGTATCATCTAATTTTGTATATCCTAAGATAGCACCTGTTCCATCTTTTTCTACTGAGAATAAAATATATTCTCTACTACCAAATGTTTTTACATCTGAACCAGTTACAGTAACTTGTTTAGCTAATTCTTCTTTAACGGCATCTTTACTTTCTTTTACTTTATCATAAGGATAAGCACCAACACCTACTTCTGCATAAAATGTTCCTGCATCATCCATTATTTTAGTAACATCACTACCAGCATCACTATAATAATATCCATCTACTTTTTTAAATGTTAATCCACCATTTGTAAATGTTTCATCTGTAGAAGTTTGTTCTACTGTAGTATTATCATTTTCTGTAGTACTTGTAGTTTCTTTATCCTTATTCAATGTCATAAATAGTATTCCACCTAATGTAGCAATTATTACTACTAGGATAGCAACTATAATTATAAATCCTGTACTACTTTTCTTTTGTGGCATATTATTCATTGGTTGCATATTGTTTGTTGGTTGATTGAAATTATTATTCATATCATTCATTGGTTGATTGAAATTGTTATTCATATCATTCATTGGTTGGTTGAAATTATTAGTATTCATATTACCCATATCATTATTCATATCAGTATTATTATTCATATCAGTTACGTTATTGTTCATATCATTATTAATGTTATTATTAATATCACTCATTGGTTGATTAAAATCATTATTCATTGTATTGTTTGTTTGTTCGTTATTTAATGTTTCTACATTATTTTGTTCTTCATTCATATTATTTACCTCTCTTTCTACTTTTGTTCCACATAGTGGACATTCAGTCATATGTTCATCTAGATTATTACCACAATTTTTACATACCATACTTTCTATTCCTTTCTATTTTATTTTTATTAAATCTGAATAATGGGTTTTATTTTGAACATCATGTATATAGAATACACAATAGTAGTCACCTTCTTTATCAAGTGATGATTTTTTAAGTTTTAAATTCTTTGGTTTTAATTCTAATGCATAACTTGTTTTACTAGGTACAAATTGATTATTATATTTACCATTAGCATCTGTTATTCTATATCTATTATTATGTATAATTATACCATCAAATTTCTTATAATCATATACTAAACCTGATCTTTCTTTATCTTTATCATCTCTAATAGTATTTGCGATATAAGGTTTACCTTTTTTATTCTCTTTAATCATTACTTTTACTGGTACCATCCAGAACTTATCTTTATAGTTCTCTAGGGTCCCTAAAGCATAATATTCTTTCTTTTTACCTCTGATTGCATATATAGTAGTAAATTCTTCTGTTTTATCACCTTTATCTACTACTTTTATTACATTATTATTTATATTTGTTCTTAATACTCCATTCTTATCTAGTTTTGGATCTATTCCTTTATATATTGGAGTATAGTAATTGTCTGCTTCTTTTCTAAATATTACATAATGAGCAGAAGCAAATGTTTCTTGTTCTTCTTTAGTTAATTGTAATTTAAATTCTTTTTTATCATTTACTTTCATTTTTTCGTTACTAAATGAATATTTGTATGCTGTCTTAGCTGTTTGTCCTTCTTGGAAATCTTTTATGAATCTTGTATATGATTTATTTAAAGATAATTTATCATATACTTGGCTCATATGAACTGATTTAGCATAACTGCTTCCTTTATATGGGAAGTATATAGCTATACCATTAGATTCTGTAGAACTAGCCCAATTATATACTATTGTTTCTTTTATTGTGTTTAGTAATTTATCTGCCTCTTTAGTAGCATATGATTTTAAATTATTTACTAAACTATATAAGTCTACCGTATCATAATCAAGTGCTTGATCTCCTGCATATTGTAGTAATCCACTTCTTATTCTCGCTATATTATTATAGTTGTTACCTACATCTATTTTAGAGAAAAAACTATCCATATCTTTATTTAATTGTTCTATTTTAGATAAATCTATAATTGCATATGTACTATAAGCTGATTTCTTTGGATCTATCTCATTCATTTGTTTTTGATATGAAGTTATAAATGCTTTACCAAAACTTACATTATCTTCATTACCTTTAATACTGTTCAAGAAATTTAGTGTAGCATGACTAGTCATTCCATAAGTTATTTCTTCTGATGCTACCATGTATTTAGCATACTTTGAATATACACTAGCAACTTCATATGTAGAGTTTAAACATGTTCTAAATATTACTGTATCTAATTTATGGTTATTAAATCTACTATTACTTAAAGCTTGATTCATCTCAGATACATCTAAATAATCATCAGTATGTTCATCAGATATACTTCCTAAAGCTCCTAGTCCGTGATCCCACATTATTAAGTTGTAACTATCTGCTTTATAATTATCATAAGCATAATTTAAGAACGTCTCAAATGTATCTGACTCACCCATATTATATCTATCATATGTTTCTAATTTCTTAAAACCATCTTTTTCTAATTTATATATAGCATTTTCTTCTGCAGAAACAAAGTTAAACCATTTTTTAGAACCACCAGTATAAACTAATACATTAACATGTTCTAAGTCTACATTTTTAGGAACTATCTTTTCTAATTCTGAAGTAGCTAAAGCCGCATCACTCTCCAAGTTACTTCCTGCCATATATATCATTATTGTTTTACTATTAGAACTGTTATTACTAATTAGTATAAGTATTAATAACAATACTATTACTACACTAAGTAGTGAAATAATAACTGCTTTTTTCATTTTATCACTAACCATATAGATACTCCTCTATTCTAATTAATTATATAATATTTAGTACTTTTTTACAATAAAAAAAGCCTATTTATTAGACTTTTTATCATCGCTTTTAGATTTTACTTTTTGTTTTTCTTTTTCTTCCTCATCTTTTTCTTTAGGTACTATTTTATCTATTTGATTAGTAGATATTAAATAACTAAAAAATTCATCTATAAACACATAATCACTCCCCATCCGGATATGTATTATAACATAAAAAAGTTCTAATTGTTAGAACTTTTTCCTAATAATAGTTTTGTTTTGTTTTCTCTACCATTTCTTATGTATGTTACTTCTATAGTATCACCTGCTTGATGTTGATATAATTCATATCTTAAATAAGCATAATCTTTGACTTTATTACCATTTATTTTAGTAATAACATCACCTTTTTTTAATCCTGCTTTAGCAGCTCCAGAATTGTTAGCAGTTTTTACTACTACTACACCTTCTTTTATATTCTTATCTATCTTTATATCTTGTCTATATAAACTAGCAGTATCTGTAACATTAGCCATTGTTATACCTATATATGGCCATTCTATTTTTTTACCGTTTTCTAATGATTTAATATGATTTTGTGCATATTCTATTGGAATAGCAAATCCCATACCTTCTATATTTTCATCTACTAATTTCATAGAACATATTCCTATTACTTCTCCATTAGCATTTAATAATGGTCCCCCACTATTACCTGGATTAATAGAAGCATCTATTTGTAATACTCTCATTACCCAATCATTATTATTACCATTAGATACATTTACTGAAACCATTCTATCTTTACCAGATAATACTCCTGAAGTAACACTACCAGTATATTCTTCTCCCATAGGTGCTCCTACAGTAAATACTGTATCTCCTAGTTTCATTTTTTCGCTTTTACCTAGAGTCGCAACTAAACTAACTTTAGATTTATCTATTCTAAGAACTGCTAAATCTAAATATTCATCTCCTCCTAGGAATTTTGCTTTAACTACTTCATCATTATACATAACTACTTTTATATTATTAGTATTAGCAACTACATGACTATTAGTTAAAATATATCCATATTTATCATCTACTTTATAAACAAATCCTGTACCAGTAGAAGATACTTCTTCATCTTGGTATCCTTTTATAAGTACCACTGCATTATATATTTTTTCTACTGAAGGTGCTAAAGAAGATTTCTCATATATATGTGTACCATCTTTAGTAATAACAGTATTATTACCATTATTTAATATTGGAGTCCATTTAATTATAAATATAGTAAATATACTTCCTATAATAAAAGAAAAGATAATTAGAAACAATGTCTTATTAGTATCATTCTTCTTCATTATCTTGTCCTCCTTCGGTTTTAGCTAATTCTTTCCAATTAAGAGGGAATCCCATTCTATCTAAAACGCTATCTATTTTAATTGATTTTATATTATAATTTAAACTTTGAATAGCTCTTTCTATTTCTATAGTCATATTTTTAAATTCTTCTTTTTGTATCATTTGTTTTATTATAATTAATAAAGCAAACAAATCATTCTTACCATAAATATATGTATCATCTACTTTTTTAATATTTAATAATTGATGATATATAGTATCATTTATAGTCTTTTGAGTTTTATTTTCATATAATATATCTTCATGAGCACATAAGTTTCTATAATTAGCAAGCATTGGTAAATATGTAGTGAAGTTTTCTACTTCTATACCATATATCTTACATATTTCTTTTTGATCTTCTTTCTTTAAAATAGAAAACATTTCACTAACTATACCAAAAGATAATACTTTAACTAATATCCATAATGGTATATATCCATAATTAGTAGCATAATGTTCAGTAGCAGTATGTTGTGAAACATTTACTCTTATTTGTCTTTTCATTTTCTTTAATAAATCATTTACTTGTCTTTGTCTTTCTGGATCCTGATTAAAGTTCTTTTGTTTTAAATAATCTTTTTCTCTATACCCATATTTTTTAGATAATTGATAAGACATTATAGATTTTAAGTTGTTTTCTATTACTAATAGGTATTTAAAGAATATATTTCTTAAAGTTCTATCAAATAAGAATAAACTATATATTTCTTCAAAAGTAGTTCCTTCTATAAACATTTTTTCTACATTAGATCTAAAGAATAAATGTCTATATCCATTTATAAAGAAATAGTTTTCTCTTAATAATACCCCTTTAACAAAATCATCATCATGTATAACCAATCCCTTATGTTTAAAAATTTCTAATTGTTCATCTAAATTCTTAAACTGTTTCTCTATCATAGTATCACCTATTATAGATTATAACACAAAATTAAATAAAAGTATTATTTTTTTATATTTATGTTATAATTTATTTTATAACTATAGGAGGTGGATTATGCCTGCAACTATTACACATGCTTATTTTGGTTATGATGTATATAATAAAGTAGATAATAAAATTAAAAATAAAGTTTCTTTAGATAGAGTTATGATGTTTGGACAAGGTCCTGATCCTTTGATGTTTTATTTTTCTAATAAGAAAATTAGAAAATTACAAAAGGATGCTCATAATAAGAAAACTAAGGATTATTTTATTAATTTATTAGAATATATTAAAGAAAATAAGTTATATGATGAGGATGTTTATTCTTATGTTTTTGGTACTATATGTCATTATGTATTAGATTCTACTACACATCCATATATATGTTATAAATCTGGTCAATTTGATAAGAAGAAACCTAATACTTATAAATATAATAATAGACATGCTTTTATGGAAGTATTTATTGATAATTATATGGTTAAAACTAGAGAGAAGATGAATCCTTATAAGTTTAATATTAGGAAGTTTTGTTTTGATACTAGGAAGTTTTCTAATAAATTAAATAGTGTTATAGATAATAGTTATTATAAGACTTATAAAGTTAAAGATATGGGCAATATTTATTATAAATCTACTAAATATATGAAATTAAGTTTATCTTTATTTAGAAAAGATAGATTTGGTATAAAGAAATTTTTCTATAAACTAATAGATACTTTTACTCCTAGAAATGTATTTAGATTTGAAGCTGTTAGTTATCATTATCCATTAAAGACTAAACGTGATTATTTAAATAGTAAACATGAGTTATGGAGAAATCCTATAGATTATGATTTAACTAGTACTGATTCTTTTATAGAGTTATATATTAAAGCTTTAAAGGAAGCTAAATATATTATAGAAGAAGTATTTAAATACTTAGATAATAAAGATATTAACTTAGATGAATTGTTTGATAATAGGAGTTATGTTACTGGGCTTAATTGTAATATTAAGAAAGAATTAAAATATTTTGAATTTTAATTCTTTTTTGTATATTTTTATATATTAATATCATACTAATTTTAGGTGATATTATGTTTTATAGATATGAGATTAAAAAGACTAAAGATGAAGATGTTTTATATTTATATTTAAATATGAATTATGAGTTTTCTAAAGAGTTAGGATTAAATAGTTCTGATGTGGAGATTAAAAGAAGAACTAAGAATTTTATAAAGAATAATAATATTAATTTTAAGAATGGTAAAGTTTATTTAATAGTAGATGGGGTTATGGTTAAGAGTTTTGATATTAAGAATGTTAATGAAATAGAAGTATTAAAAGATAATTTATATTATTCTAATGATCATTATTATATTAATTTAAAATTAGAGAGTAATGCAGTTATAGAGATTAGTTTAAAAGACTATTTATTAGGTGTTTTAGCAACTAACTGTATTCCTGATATAAATATAGAAGTATTAAAAGCTTTGGCTATTCTTTATAGAACTTATGCTTTTAAGAAGATGCATGAAGATAATATAGTAGATGCCTTAGATATATTTGCTTTATATAAACCAATATCATATTATAAACTTTCTTTAGCGCCTAATTATGATAATATGATTAAGCTATTAGAAAAAGCTATTGATGATACTAATTGTATTTTTATTACTTATAAAGATTATTATATATTACCTTTTATACATATAACTAATAATGGTTTTACTTTAAAAGATGATAGATATCCATATTTATCTAGTGTATATAGTTTATGGGATTATTCTTCTCCTTATTTTATAGAAACTAAAAAAATAGATTATAATACTTTAAGTAATATATTTAAATTTAAAATTAATAATAAAACTAAGTTTTCTATATTAGAGAAATCTCCATATGGAAAAGTATTAAAGATTAAGATCGGTAAACATACTATGGATGGGAAAGACTTTAAAAATACATTAAATTTAAGATCTCAATATATTAATATTATAATTAATAGAAATAATATATGTATTATTAGTAGAGGATATGGTGATTTCTTAGGACTTAGTGTATATGGTTCTAATGAGATAGCTTTAAATGGTTGTAATTATTCTGATATACTTGGTTATTATTTTCCTAATACTAAGTTAAAAAGATATATAAAAGAACTTCCTTAATTGGAAGTTCTTTTTTTATCTGGTACTAGATCTTTTAGTGCTACATCAGCATCTTTATTTAGTTCTATATTTGTATTTAAGTATTTAGAATATCCTTCTACAGTAGAGATAAAATCATTTAAGTCGTCAATATTATTTTTTTTCAATATATCATTTATTACTTTAGCGCTTGTTTCTATATCTTTAGATATTTTTATTATTTCATCATAGTCTTTTTCTTCTATCATTGGCCTAACTCCTCTACTTTGTTATTAGAACCATTCTTTAATTTTTTAGAAACATCTATTACATCTTGTTTATAGTCTTCTATGTTCGCTAAATGACTTAAATTATCTTGACTATCCCATTTCTTTTTCATTATATTAACACAATCAAACAATTTATTAACTGCATTAACATATTCTTTATAATCTGACATAATATCTCTCCTTATATTAGAATTACTTTAGAACCATTCTTTAAATCTGTATCTCTAACAGTTTGATTAACATCATATATTTGCCCATTTTCTTTACTATATAAATTAGTATCTTCTTTTACTCTATAGGCATCATCTGTTAATTCTACTAGTCCCTCTTCTATTAATTTTTTTACAGTACCAACTTTTTTATTGATTGGTATATATAAATCATAGTTTTTTTCTATTAGAGGTATATATAATTCTATTAATATTTTATTACTATTCATATTTACCTCCTATTCATCTACTATAAACTTAATTTGAGTAGCTTTACCTTTCTCAATAATATATCCGAAGGCTACTGGTAATTCTTCTCTTAATTCTCTTGAGTTAGTTGTTACTCTAAGAGTAAATTGATTATCTATACCATTACCCATCCATACACCTTCACTTAGATCAAATACTCCTTTGTACCAATCTTCATAAGATATAGTTTTTATATTATCTATAGTATCTATTACTATAAACTTAAATGTATTTAATGTTTTAGATTCTTTCATTATATTAGTAAGTGTTGTTTTATCTTCTAAGTCCATCTTCTCTAACATATCAGCTAAACCATTAATTACACATACTGTTTTTGGTAATTTTTCTAAACTATTAGGATCAGTTTTACTACTTAATTTTTCTTTATTATATAAATCTTTAATAGCTTGTATTGTCCTAGTACAAGAACCTTCATCATAGATTATATCTTTTAAAGAATCTTTGTTAAGAGTAGATATAGCATCCATTACTAATACATTTGTATTTTTAATTTTACTTATAACTTTAGCTAATCCTTGAATAAATACTGAGTTTTCAGTAATATCTTCTCCAGTTATAGTATAACAACTACTTCTATTTAAGTTAATTGTAGCAGTTTCTAAAGATTCTTTTTCTATACCTACTGGTATTTTATCTATTTTACCAATATATTCTTCTACTGTATCGAATGTTACTGCTGGTGGAAGAATTGGTATTCTCTTAGCATGTCCTTTACATATGTTTTTAAGTTTATTACATACAACTTTAATATATTCTGACATTTGTTCTTCTCTATATGGATAAGCTGTTTGGAATTCAAATATTCCACCTAAATCTACTAATCCACGACCATATACTTTAGATGGTTCTTTATTTCTAACTCCATTTAATACATCTGCATAATCAGATACATCATTGAATTGTAATACTAAGTTTTGTCCAAAGTTTTGTCTTAATCTATATCTAATAGTATTAGTACCACTAGCAGTAATTATAAAGACAATACCATATTTTAGACAATCTCTAGTAAGTTGACCCATCATATCTTCATAATCTGGATATGTTTCTATAAATCCTTCATAGTTATTTATTACTACTGTAATTAATGGTATTTGAATACCACCATGATTTATATAGAAATCATATGATCCATTATATTCAACAAATAATTTTTTTCTTTCTTCAATAGTTTTATTTAAGAATTTAAATAAGTTATCTATTTTTTCTGTTTCATCTGAAAGTAATACTTCTCCTACTTGTGGAGCATCTCTAAACATATTTAGAGTTTCTGCACCAAAGTCCATAATATAGAAGTTTATTTCGTTTTCTAAATGACTAGTAATAGTTGAATATATAATACTAGATAGCATTAATTCTTTTCCACTACCTGTAGATCCAAATACTATTGTATTTCCTTCTTTAGATAATGGTAGTGTTAATACACCTTGTTTTTGATTCTCTGGATCATCATATTCTCCTATAATAGGATTTATATCGTTTTTATTATTAACATAGTTATATTTTTCTTGTAGATCTTTAACATATATAACATTAGGTATTCTATCTAACCATAATTGTGGTACAGATATATTATCTTTTTTAGCTTCATCTACTATATATCTAACTATATTTGTAACTTCTTCACCTTTTGATTCTTCTACTACTTCGTGTTCTTTATCATCTAATGATTTTATATGATTACCAACATTATCTAAGAACACTATTGATTGATCAAATTTTTTCTTTCTTTTTTCAGTAGGATAATATTGAGCTCCTGCCCATGCAGCTTGTCCTAAAGCAAATAATTCATTATACCCTACTTGTAGATAGAATCTACCAGGATTCTTTAGTGCTGCAGCATCTGGACATTTAATCATATCCATACTATCTGCTTTATCTTGAACTTTTAAACATACTCTAAACTTAGAGTTTGACCATATTTGATCATTAACTACACCTGCTGGTTTTTGAGTTGCTAGTATAAGGTGAACTCCTAGGGAACGACCAATACGAGCAGTAGATATTAATTTATCCATAAAGTCAGGTTGTTGATCTTTTAATTCAGCAAACTCATCAGATATTATAAATAAATGTGATATTGGATCTTTAACTAATCCTTTTCTATATAATGTTTGATATTTATAAATATCTATAGTACTTTCATTTAGATTATCTCTAGCTTCATTGAACTTTCTTTGTCTTCTTCTAAGTTCACTTTCTATAGAAGCTAATGATCTATTCATTTCTACAGTATCTAAGTTTGTTATAGTACCAGCTAGATGTGGTAATTTAATATTATTTTCTCTATTTTCAAATACTCCGGCTAAACCTCCACCTTTATAATCGATAAGTACAAATGATACTTCATATGGGTGATAGTTTATAGCCATAGATAATACATAACTAATTATGAATTCTGATTTACCAGAACCAGTCATACCAGCTATTAAACCATGTGGTCCATAAAATTTTTCATGTAAGTCTAATTTAAATAATTCATGAGATTTATCTACTCCAACTGGTGCTTGTAATGACTTAGTTGGATCATTAGATTTCCATCTATTATGAATATTTAATTGTTCTATCATACCAACGTTATACATTTCTAAGAAACTTATACCATTAGGTAGATTTCTGTTTTCTTTAGCTATATCTATTGGGATATTTGCAAGTATCTTACATACTTCAGGCATATTTAGAGTTTGATCAAAATCAGCAACAAATTCTTTTTGTTTGTTTGAAACTAATTCATTTTCAAATATTCCTGATTTTATATCTCCAATACTTATAAATGTATTACATTCATTAGGTAAGTTTATTAATCTTGGACTAATAGCTATTAAACTAAATCCTAAATTAACAGTCATTTCTGTTACTTCTTTTATTAATTCAATATCTCTAATAGATTTATAATCATCTGTAATAATTACATAGTATGGTTTATAACTCTTATAATCATCTGTGTTTAGTTCCATATTATCATTTACGTCTTTATATTTACGTTTTTGTATTTCTTGAGCTAAATATAGAGATATTTCTTTAGCTTCATCTATATCTGTTGCGAAATATCTAGTAGTTCTATCATCACTCCAACAGTGTGGTAGTACTTTTAAATAATCCCATTTAGATTCATTCTTCTTGTTAGTTAGCATAATTATTTTTAAGTCTTCATAACTATGATAAGCAATCATTTGAAGAATTAATCCTTCAATAAAACTTTGTTTATTTCCCCCGTCACCTATAATGGCACATATATTTCTTTGTACAAATGATGTTGAAATAGGAACATTTTCTAATGTAGTAGATTCTGCACCTAATTTATATACTTCTTGTAGTAAGTTATCATCTTCTAATTCAAAGTGTTCTTCTGGGAATGATACTTGTCCTTTTAATTGTGTAGATCCAATACCTAGTCTTAAGTCTAAGAAATCTTCTTGATCTATTTCTCTTTCCCATAGATTCCTTTTTTTGGAATAAATAATACTTTTAGTAGCATCTAATGGTAGATAGTTATCTATTAATATTTGTCTTTGTATTTTCATTTCAGATGCTATTTTAGATCTATTTTGTTCTATATATGCTAAATATTTTTCTTGTCTTAATTTTTCACGTTTTTTGTCTGCTCTTTTTTGATACATTCTAGCTAATACTGGCCATAATAACATAGTAGCAAGCATTGCAAAAGACATAACTAAAGTAGGCATGGCTTCGCCTATGTCTCTTGTTCCATCTATAACTCCTGTAAATGAAGAATACCCCATTGCAACTGATGTCATTGCCATTGTCATCATAGGTCCCACTGTATAAATAGCAGGCATCTTATCGCCTTCTTGTTTATTTGGTGGCGGATCTATTACAATGTTAGCATCTTCTATCATAGTCTTAAATCTTGGTGATCTATAGAAGAAATCATCTTCTTCAAAGAATTCAATACCTTCTTCATCTGGATTATCCATCTCTGTTTGTGTTTGCACAACAGGTGAAATTAAAGCAAAGGTATTACTGTCATATTTAATATAGTTACCAATATTATTAATAACAATGTAATCTTTCATAACAATTATTTTTAATCCCATAATAAAGATTACATCACCATATTCTAGATTCTTATTAGTAACAGCAATATTATTTATATATGTCCCATACTTACTATTTAAATCTTGTATAGCCCATTTACCTTGTTTATATATTAATTTAGCATGTTGTTTAGATACTAATGGATAATTATAACTAATATGTGATTTAGCATCATTACCAATTAATAATTCTTTGTCACTAGTAATCTTAAGCATATTAACATTTTCATCTAAAGTAGGAGAACAATATAATATAACATACTCATTATCAGTATTAATTTTTAAGAAAAATATACTATAAGTCTTTAAGTATGCAGAATCTACTTCTTTTTCTCCAATAAGTATCTTAGTTTCAAAGTTACTCTTTATTCTCCATTGTCCATTACTCTCTTCAACATTGATTAAGTTTCTTGTATTTCCTAGATAATCATTATCTGTAATCCAGTAATTTCCAGACACTTTAGTTGGCAAAGTAAAATTGTATATTTGTGTTTTCTTAATAAGTCTAACTATCAAACATATCACCAACCCTTTTTAGTATCTTTTATCCTGATTATATTATATCTTTTTTTTCAAAAAAATACAATGTTTTTATACTTTTTCTGCCCATACTTTTTTATTATTTATACATATCATATAATGGTGATATTTATTATGATAGAATTCTTTAGTAATTTATCTCCAATATATCAAGCTTTAATAGCTTCACTATTTACTTGGAGTATAACTATTTTAGGAGCATCTATAGTATTTTTCTTTAAAAAAATAAATAAAAGTATAATGGATGCGTTATTAGGTTTTTCAGCAGGTGTTATGATATCAGCTTCTTTTTGGTCGTTACTTAATCCCTCTATGGAATTATCTAATTCTCTAAAACTTAGTAATAGTATAGTCTTTTTAGGCTTTTTTAGTGGCGGATTACTTCTGTTTATTGGAGATAAAATATATAGTTATTTTTCTAAGAAGAAAAGTATATCTAATGATAGTTTTAAAAGATGTGCAATGCTTATATTTTCTATAACATTACACAACATACCTGAAGGTTTAGTTGTGGGGGTTGCGTTTGGATCATTAGTATATGGTATACAGGGGGCAACTTTAGCGTCCGCAATTACTTTAGCGATTGGTATTGGAATACAGAACTTTCCTGAAGGTAGCGCAATTAGTCTTCCTTTACGTAGAGAAGGATTATCTAGAAAAAAAGCATTTCTATATGGACAACTTAGTGGTATTGTAGAACCTATTTCTGCCATATTAGGCGCAATACTAGTATTAAAAGTAAGAACAATACTTCCTTTCTTATTATCTTTTGCAGCAGGTGCAATGATTTATGTAGTAGTAGAAGAATTAATACCAGAAAGTCAAACAAATAAAAGAAAAGACCTAATGGCCTTATTTACTTTAATAGGATTCTCAGTAATGATGATTTTAGATATATCTTTAGGATAAAACTATTTCATATTACTTAATTTTTCTTTAGTCTTTGGATCCTTTAAATTAGGATATATTTTAACTAAATATTCATTTGGATAATACTTATCTAAAAACTTATCTATATTATTTCTAGGTCCTATATTATTAATTCTTTCTGTATATCTAATACAAGCCATTGTAGAAATAGTTATATCAAATATTAAAAATACTGTAATTATTATAGTAATAGCTATTCTATATTTTTGTTTTACTTTATCTATTAATCTAATTATATTTGGATATAAATGCTTCATTACTAATAATGTCGCTATACCCCAACATATCATATGAAAGACACTTGTTCTACCATCAAAATTGAAATAGTATTTACTATAATTCCATGAAGATGTATGAAATACGAACTCTTGTATCCAAGAACATGCATATTCAATTAGTCCTCCATATAAAAAACCCTTTAAAAAGATTACAAGATCTTTTTTTTCTTTTTTTAATAATAAACACATAATCATAAATCCTATTCCATAAACTGGATTAAAAGGTCCATATATCAAACCTCTTCTACTTTCAAAATGTCCTCTTTGTAAGAAACATAAAATAGTTTCATAAAAACATCCTAAAAAACTACCAATCATGAATAGCATTAAAACTTTATAAACCCAATTAACAATTTTATTCTCTTTCATATTACTACTTCCTATACTATTTAATTATATTACATTATTTGTTGTTTATTAATCTTTTTATTTCTTTATTACTTAAAAATCTAACTTTTTCTTTATATTTAAGTATTCTTTCTAATTTTTCTTTTTCTTTTTTATAATAAGAATTTAATGTTCTATACATATCAAATAATTGAAATAAAGTTGGTGGATAATTATATCTTTCTTTACCTATTTTTTGTTTAAACCAACGTTTAAATATTCTAAAATATACTAATATTTTAGGTAATTTCAAGTAATATATTTTATCACATTCTTCTAATCCTCTAGATAGACTTTTTCTACATATATCTTCTATTATCCAAGAAGGTTTTTCTAATATTTTATTATATCTTTTTTCTATTTCTTCTTTAGTTCTTCTTTTATGACCATTAGCATCATCAAAAACAATTAAATCTAGTTCATATGCTTTAGTTTTATATTTATGAGATAATACTTTAGATAATGTTGTTTTTCCTGATGCAGGTGGTCCAATAATATATAATTTCATGTTCTTTCTCCTAGTATTTATAAATTAAATGCGTTTGGTAATAAATCATCTATTGTATAAGTAATAATTTCATTATTATCTTCTAATATAAATTTGAATTCCTTATCTACAAATTCACTTATAAATTGTCTACAATAACCACATGGAAGACATTTTTCTATAGGATCTTCACCCTTTTTAGAACCAACTATAGCAATAGATTCAAATTCTTTTTTTCCTTCAGATATTGCTTTTGTAAAAGCAACTCTTTCTGCACAAATACTTTCTATTCCATCATTTTCAATATTACATCCAGTAAAAGTAGTTCCATCTTTACATCTTAGTAATGCACCTACTTGAAAATTACTATAAGGTGAATAAGCGTTAAGTCTTGCTTTTTTAGCTTCTTCTATATCATTTTTATAATCCATGTTAACACATCCTCTACTATAAATTATAGCATAAAAAAACCCACATTTGTGAGTTTTTTGAAACATAATTAACGTTTTGAGAACTGTGGTGCTCTACGAGCTTTCTTAAGACCTGGTTTTTTACGTTCTTTCTTACGTGGGTCTCTTGTAATGAATCCAGCTGCTTTTAATGTTTTTCTAAAACTATTTTCTGAGT
>JAFWNS010000038.1 GCA_017510225.1 Bacilli bacterium | reverse complement strand
TTCTTCTTCTAAAGATACTAATTCTTCTAATCTATTTTTAGTTACTTTACCACCATTATATAGCATCCAATCATTTAATCGTGGCCATTTTCTATCTTTCATACGTAGGGAAGCTTGATACATCATTAATTCATGATTACCACCAAGATATTCTATATTGAAACTATTATTATTAATACGATTTATTACATCTATTAACATCTCTGCAGAATAGTCTCCTCTATCTATTAAATCACCATTTATATATAAAGTAATATCTTCATCTATTTCACTATTTAGATTTTCTAAATAATTAATAATTGAATAATATATATTACCATTACCATGAAGATCACTAACTATAAAATTTCTCATAATATCACTTCTTTTTCTATATATTCTATCACAAAAGAAAAAACTATTAAACAATAGTTTATTCTTTGTGTCCAAATCTATTAAATGGAAGTATTGTGAATGATGTTTTACCTTTTATATCTTTTTTCTTAATAAAACCTATCATTCTACTATCTACTGAATCTGTTCTATTATCACCTAATACTATATAGTTATCTTTAGGTATTTTTTTAGTTTTAAAGTCTTTTGTCTTCTTATGAGAAAATTTTTCTTTTATATATTTATTATTTATATATAATTTGTTATTCTTATATTTTACTTTTTCTCCAGGTAACCCTATTACTCTTTTAATTAAATATTCATTTTTATATTTAATTACTACTATATCAAATCTTTCTATTTTATGAAATTTATAACTTATTTCATTTAATAACATTATATCTTTATCATGTAGAGTATTTTCCATAGATGGTCCATTTACTCTTATTGGAGTTACAATAAAGAATTTAATTATAATTACTACTAATATAATTATTATATAGGGTAATAATTCTTTTAATTTTTTCTTAAATTTATCCATATAATCACCAACTTAATTATAACACAAAAAAAGCTTATTAATAAGCTTTTATTTGTCTTCTTTACTACTTTGTCCTCTTTCTTTAATACGGTATGTACCAACCATATTACGTAAGAATGTAAGTTTAGCACGTCTAACTTTACCTTTACGTACTACTTTGATTCCAGCAATCTTTGGTGAGTGCATTGGGAATGTTCTTTCTACTCCAACACCACTTGATACTTTACGTACAGTAAATGTTTCAGAAACTGATCCACCTTTTCTTCCTACTACAACACCTTCGAAAGCTTGGATACGTTCTCTTCTACCTTCAATGATTTTAACATCTACTCTAACAGTATCACCAACACGGAATTCTGGAACGTTTGGATTTAATTGTTTTTCATTAATCTTATCAATAACGTTCATATTAGTTCTCCTCTCTATATATAAGTTTACAAATGATCATAATTTTAATACCAGCGGATCATTCCTCAGACGTTTTAAATTATAACATAAATGGTTATTAAAAGCAACTATTTTTTAATATACATAGCATCTCCAAAGGAAAAGAAACGATATTTTTTATTTATTGCTTCATTATATGCATTTAATATATTATCTTTACCAGCAAGAGCTGATACTAACATAACTAGAGTTGATTTAGGTAAATGGAAGTTTGTAAGTAGGTTATCTATTGCTTTAAATTCATATCCTGGATATATAAATATATCTGTAAAACCACTACATTCTCTAAATTCATTATATTTTTGCATTATAGTTTCTAATGTTCTAGTTGAAGTTGTACCTACTGAGATTATATTATGATTATTCTTTTTAGTTTTATTTAATATATCTGCAACTTCACTACTCATAGAATAATATTCACTATGCATTTTATGTTCTTCAATTTTTTCTACTGCAACTGGTCTAAAAGTACCTAGACCTACATGTAGAGTTATATAGCAAATATTAACACCTTTAGATTCTATTTCTTTTAATAATTCTTTTGTAAAATGAAGTCCTGCTGTAGGAGCAGCAGCACTACCTACTTCTTTTGCATATACTGTTTGATATCTTGATTGATCAGATAACTTTTCATGTATATATGGAGGAAGTGGCATTGTACCTAAAGATTCTAATATTTCTAAAAATATTCCATCATATAAAAACTCAAAATATCTAATACCTTCATCTTCTACTTTTACACATTTTGCTTTTAATTTATTATTACCAAAAGATACTATAGTACCTTCTTTTATTCTTCTAGCAGGTTTTACTAAACACTCCCACAGGTCATTTTCTATATTTTTTAAAAGTAATACTTCTATAACTGCATGAGTCTCTTCTTTTTCACCTATTAATCTTGCAGGTAGGACTTTAGTATCATTTAATACTAATGTATCTCCTTTATTTAAATAATTAATTATATCTTTAAAATGTTTATGTTCTATTTCTCCAGTATTTTTATCTAAGACTAAAAGACGAGATGAATCTCGTTTTTTTAATGGAGTTTGCGCAATTAACTCCTCAGGTAAATTATAATCAAAATCTTCTACTTTCATATCGGTCTGACACCTTGCTTTTTACATTCTTCTAAATACTCTGTATTTAGTTTATGATCAACATATTCATACATTTCAGTATAACTAGTATTTTCTATATAATCTTTTACTTCGTTTTCAGAAAGTTTACCTTCTTCTAATAATATAAGTGGTGCTTCTAAGATATACTCTCTATTTAGATAATTAGTTTTTTTCTTAAGTGCAGCATCTAATATATCTTTATTGAATATTTTTAAATATTTTTCATATTGTTTTAAATCTATACTACACATAAGATAACTTAAATTTAAAAGTTCTTCTGTATTTAGATCTTTTACTATATCAAAATATTTATCTAATATAATTGTTCCTGCCATAATAGAATTAACTTTATGTGAATCAAGATCATCTTCTATAGCTTTCTTATAATATTTATCTGATTGGTTAGCTAACTTTATTAATATTTTTTCTTTTTCTTTATCTAAATTAACAGAGGATTTAACTCCTTCTTCTATTATTTGCTCATCACAATACTGTGGCAAATCTACTGAAAGTTCACTACATATTTTTATTATATCTTCTTTTGTTTTTACATTTTCAAATCTTTTCATTATTTATCATTATCCTTTTTTATACCTAATACTTCATAGGCTTTATCAGTTACTACTCTACCCCTACTTGTTCTTTTTAATAATCCTTTTTGTAATAAGTATGGTTCATATACATCTTCTATTGTAGTTACTTCTTCTCCTATAGAACTACTAATAGCATCTATTCCTACTGGACCACCATTAAATTTATTTATAATAGCAAGTAAGAATTCATGATCTGTATTATCTAATCCTAATTTATCTACTTTTAATCTTTTTAATGCTTTTTTAGTTATTTCTTTATCTACTTTACCATTACCATCTACAAGAGCAAAATCTCTTACTCTTTTAAATAATCTATTAGCAATACGAGGAGTTCCTCTACTTCTCTTAGCTAATTCTTTGGCAGCATCTTCATCTATTTCCACGTCTAATACTCTTGCAGTTCTTTTTACTATATCTGTTAGTTCTTTTTCTGTATAGAATTGAAGTTTTGATACTATACCAAATCTATCTCTTAATGGAGCTGTTAAATCTCCTGCACGAGTTGTTGCTCCTACTAATGTAAATGGAGGTAGATCTATTTTTATATTTCTACTATTTCCTTCACTACCTACAATTATATCAAGTGAAAAATCTTCCATAGCAGGATATAGTATTTCTTCTATATATCTAGGCATTCTATGTATTTCATCTATAAATAATACATCTCCTGGTTCTAGTGATGAAAGAATGGCAGCTAAATCTCCACTCTTTTCTATACTAGGTCCACTAGCTGTTTTTATATTAGTTCCTAACTCATGAGCTATAATAAAAGCCAAAGTTGTTTTTCCTAGTCCTGGAGGACCATATAATAATACATGATCAAGTGGTTCTTCTCTTAATTTAGCAGCTTTAATAAAGACATTAACATTTTCTTTAACATCTTCTTGACCAATATATTCTTCAATTGTTTCTGGTCTAATAGTATTATCTAAAATATTATCATCTTCTAAAGTATAATTAGTAACAATACTTTCTTCCATACTATACACCTCCTATTTTAATAATAATTTTAATGCTTCTTTAATTTGTTCTTCTAAAGAGTTATCTTTATTTACTGAAGTAATAACTTTCTTTATTTCTTTTTCTTTATATCCTAAAGCAAGTAATGCTTCTTTTAATTCTTCTTCATTCTGATTTGCTGAATTATCTACATCACTAGATAAAACTAATTTACCTTTAAGATCTAATATAATTTGTCTAGCTAATTTTTCTCCTATTTTAGGGAATTTCTTTAAATATAAAATATTTTCTCTTTCAATAGCATCTATTATACCTGAAATAGATCCAGTTGCTAAAATTGGTAATGCCATTTTAGGACCTAGTCCTTTTACATTAATTAACTTTAAGAATAATTCTTTTTCTTCATATGTTTTAAATCCATATAAACTATCTTCATCTTCTCTAATATGTTCATAAATATATACTTTTGTCTTTATATCAAACTCATATGAATATGGATTAGATACATATATTAAATATCCTATCTCATTATTTTCTAAAACAATAGAATTATTTTTAATATCAGTTACTTTTCCTATAATATAATCGAACATATTAATCATCTCCATA
>JAFWNS010000008.1 GCA_017510225.1 Bacilli bacterium | reverse complement strand
ATCTAATAATATTCCAGACTTTCTAGTGATTTATATCCGGTTAATTACCGTTATCAAGAAAAAGTAAAAGTAAGGATGGTACCGTGCTATGCACGCCTTTAGGTATCATTCTTTTTATATTTTAGGAGGGATTTTATGAAAAATGATGCTATTACAAGTAGAGATGTAGATTTTGCAAAATGGTATACTGACGTAGTTAGAGCGGCTAAACTAGCTGATTATACTTCAGTTAAAGGATGTATTGCTATTGAACCTAATGGTTATGCTATATGGGAAAAGATACAAAGTATAATGGATAAAAAGTTTAAAGAATTGGGTCATGTTAATATACAATTACCTTTATTAATACCAGAAAAACTATTTAATAAAGAAAAAGAGTTAATTGAAGGATTTGCTCCTGAATTAATATGGGCAACTGAAGTTGGAGACAAGAAATTTGATGAACGTTTAGCAATTCGTTCTACATCAGAAACTTTATTTTGTGATTATTATAAGAAACATGTTAGATCTCATAAAGATTTACCAAAACTATATAATCAATGGTGTAATGTATTTAGATACGAAAAAGAAACTAGACCATTTTTAAGAAGTAGAGAATTCTTATGGCAAGAAGGACATACTGTTCATGCTACTGAAGAAGAAGCTATTAAAGAAACATATCAAATGATGGATGTATATAAATGGTTTAATCATGAGATATTAGCTATTCCATCTATTACAGGTATAAAAACAGAGAAAGAAAAGTTTGCAGGAGCAGAATTTACTATAACTAATGAAGACTTAATGTATAATGGTGTTTGTCTTCAAGATGGAACTTCTCATTACTTTGGGCAAAAATTCTCTAAAGCATATGATGTTAAATTTACTAATAAAGAAAATAAAGAAGAGTATGCATATTATACTACTTGGGGAAAAACAACAAGAGCTATCGCTGCTATTATAATGGTACATGCTGATGATTATGGATTAGTTCTACCTCCTAGAATTGCTCCTAAACCAGTAGTTATTATTCCAATAGGTGAAAGTGAAGAAGTAGATAAATTATCTAATGAGTTTAAAGATAAGTTGATTTCTAATGATATTATGACATATATAGATGATAGCGATAAATCTCCTGGATTTAAGTTTGCTGAAGCAGAAGTTAATGGTATTCCAGTAAGAATAGAAATAGGTAAAAGAGATTTAGAAAACAATACTATTACTATTGCAAGACGTGATACAAGAGAAAAGATTACAGTAGATAAAGATGTAGATATCGTTAAATATGTTAGTGATTTATTAGAAACAATTCAATCTGATATGTACAATAGAGCTTTAGAAAAACGTGAATCTTTAACTTTTGAAGCTCATAATTTAGAAGATATGGAAAAAATATTAAATACACAACCTGGGTTCATTCATGCTATGTGGTGTGGAGATGAAGCTTGTGAAGATAGAATTAAAGAAATCAAAGGTTGTAAGTCTAGATGTATTGTAGATGAAGAAAAAATCGATGATAAATGTGTATGTTGTGGCAAAGAAGCTAAACATCATGTTATATGGGGTATTCAATACTAATTCTTGCAAAAAACTATATTACATGTTAAAATAATACACAGTTAATGGAGGTGCTTTATGGAAGTAGTATTATTAGTTATATCAATTTTATTAATAGTTATAGTGCTTTTACAAAGTGCTAAAGCAGAAGGTGCTGCTCAAATTATTTCTGGTAGTACATCTGATTTATTTACAAATAGAAAAGAAAGAGGTTCTGAATTGTTTATAAGTAGATTAACTTTATTTTTAGGACTAGCATTCTTTGGTATTTGTTTAGTATCAATGTTTATAAAATAAGAGCTTTTGCTCTTTTTTTTCTTGTAAAAATAAAGTATAATATAATAGAAGGTGATACTAATGAAAGATGATATTATTAATATTTTAAAAAATAGTGATAAAGCTTTAACTATTCATGAATTACAAGACAAATTAAATTTAAAGGAAGTAGAAGAAGTTAAAGAACTAGGAGATTTATTAAGAGAATTAGAAGACGAAGTAGTTATTTATCATACTAATAAAGATCGTTATATGATGCTTGAAGATAGTCAAGTTAGAAAAGGTAAGATGAGAGCAAATAAAAAGGGATTTGGTTTTGTAGAAATAGATAATATGGAAGAAGATGTTTATGTTTCTCAAGATAATATGAATGGTGCTCTACATGATGATGAAGTATTAGTGGAAATAACTAGTAAGATGACTTTAGATAGACTAGAAGGTAGAGTATTAAAAGTTATTAAGAAACGTGAAAATAGATATATTGGAGAAATTAATTTTAAAGATGATATAGGTTATATTACTTTAGATGATAATAAGATTAAATTAGAAATTAAAATACCTAAAGAAGATTCTATGAATGCAGTAGATGGACATAAAGTAGTAGTTGAATTAGGTAAAAAGATAAACAACAATAGTTATTATGGTAAAGTAACAGATATTATTGGTCATAAGAATGATCCTGGAGTAGATATTTTATCTATAGTTTATAAATATAATATTAACACTGAATTTCCTGATGAAGTTAAAGAAGAATTAAAGACTATACCTAGTGAAGTAAAAGAA
This sequence comes from Bacilli bacterium, assembly GCA_017510225.1. GTDB lineage: Bacteria > Bacillota_I > Bacilli_A > RF39 > UBA660 > CAJMSU01. Next base: position 3,415 of record JAFWNS010000008.1, on the reverse strand, counting down.
GAAGAACTTGCAGGTAGAAGAGATTTAAGAGATCAAGTTATATTTACTATAGATGGTGATGATACTAAGGATATAGATGATGCTATATCTATAGAAAAATTAAATAACGGACATTATAAATTAGGAGTACATATTGCAGATGTTTCTTATTATGTTAAAGAAGGAGCTCCACTAGATGATGAAGCTATGGAAAGAGGTACAAGTGTTTACTTAGTTGATAGAGTTATACCTATGCTTCCACATGAATTATCTAATGGTATATGTTCACTTAATCCAAATGTAGATAGATTAGCTATCTCTTGTGTTATGGAATTTGATGGTAATGGTAAACAAATTAATTATGAAATATTTGAAAGTGTAATTAAATCTAGAATACAAATGACTTATAAGAAAGTTAATAGTATTTTAGAGGATAATAAAGTACCAGAAGGTTATGAAGAATATGAACAAGACTTAAGGTTAATGTTAGAACTTGCACATATTTTAAGAAAAGAAAAAGTAAGTAGAGGTTATATAGACTTTGAAGTAGATGAAGCTAAAATATTAGTTGATGAAGAGTGTAAGCCTACTGAAATAGTTCTTAGAGAAAGAGGAGAAGGAGAAAAATTAATAGAGGACTTTATGATTGCAGCTAATGAATGTGTAGCGTCTCATATTTATTTTATGAATTTACCATTTATTTATCGTGTACATGAAGTACCTAAAGAAGAGAAAATAAGAGATTATTTAACTTTTGTATCTAGTTTAGGATATACAGTTACTGGTAATGTTAAATCTTCTGATCCTAAAAGTGTTCAAAACATTATTAAGCAATTAGAGGATAAGAAAGAATTTAAAATACTTTCTACACTTCTTTTAAGAAGTATGCAGAAAGCTGTTTATAGACCAGAGAATTTAGGACATTATGGACTTGCAAGTAAATGTTATACACATTTTACTTCTCCAATTAGAAGATATCCAGATACAACAGTTCATAGATTATTAAGAACATATTTATTTGATGGTAAAATAGATATGCAAACAGTTAAAAAATGGGAAGAAAAACTTGTATATATTTCAGAACATTCATCTTCAAGAGAACGTGCTAGTGTTGATTGCGAAAGAGAAGTAGAAGATATGAAAATGGCTGAATATATGGAAGATCATATTGGAGAAGAATTTGAAGGAATGATTTCTTCTGTTACAAACTTTGGTATGTTTGTAGAATTAGATAATTTAATTGAAGGTTTAGTTCCTTTAAGAAATATGAAAGATTTTTTCCATTTTGATGAAGCTAATATGTCTTTAGTAGGAGAAAAGAGTCATGTTAGATATCAAATAGGTGAAAGAATAGTAGTTAAAGTAGTTAGAGCTTCAAAAGAAGAAAAGATTATAGATTTTGAGGTAGTAAGGAAGGTGTAGTATGGCCAAAAGAAAAGTTAGAAAAGTCAAAAAGAAAATTAAAGTATTTTTAGTACTTAGTATTTTGCTTATTGCAACAGGAATATTTTTAGAGACATCTGGCTTTTCTAAAAATACAAAGAAAGAACCTAAAAAGGTAGTTTCTAAGACTAAGGCAAAAGATTATGAGATTAAATTATTTATGGTAGGAGATGCTTTAATACATAGTGCTGTTTATACAGATGCTAAAGGTAGTGATGGATCTTATGATTTTAAGCCTATGTTAGATAGAATAAAACCTATCTCTTCTAAATATGATTTAGCTTATTATAATCAAGAAACAGTTTTAGGTGGAACAGAGTTAGGACTTTCTAATTATCCTAGATTTAATTCACCTTATGAAGTAGGAGATGCTTTTATAGATGCAGGTTTTGATTTAGTATCTCTTGCGACTAATCATACTATGGATAAGAACGAAGAAGGTGTATTAAATTCAGTTAAGTATTGGAAGAAACATAAAAAAGTTGTTACTAGTGGACAATGGGATTCAAAAGAAGAAAGAGATAAAGTAAGAATATATAAAAAGAATGGTATTAAATATGCATTTATTTCATATACTACATGGACTAATGGTTTAGAGACACCAGAAGGAAAAGAATATCTAAATAATGTTTATAGTGATGAGAAAGCAAAAGAAGATATAGAAAAAGTTAGAGATAAAGTTGATGTTGTTATAGTTGCAATGCATTGGGGAACAGAATACTCTTTAGGTGTTAGTGAAGAACAAACAAAGATTGCTAATCATTTGTCTGATTTAGGAGTAGATCTTATAATAGGAGCTCATCCTCATGTAGTTGAACCAGTTGAATATATAAATGATAATAAAACTTTTGTAATATATTCATTAGGAAACTTTATATCTGATCAAGAAGGTACTGAAAGACTTACAGGTCTTATGATGGAAGTTACTATAAAGAAACATGTTGATAAGAAAAAGAAAACAAAAGTAACTATAGAAGATCCTAAAGGAGAACTTATATATACTAAATCTAATGTTGGTGGTAAAAGAAACTTTAAGGTATATCCATATAGTGAATTAAATAATAATATACTTCCTAACTATATGAGTTTTTATTCTAAATATAAGACTGTAGTTAGTGAAAGATGTCCAGATTTAACATGGGGTCTTACAGAGGAGTGATAAGATGGAAATCTTAAATAGAAAAGCAAAACATGACTATTTTATAGAAGATACATATGAAGCAGGTATTGCTCTTACTGGTACAGAGATTAAATCTATAAGAGAAGGTAGTTGTAATATTAAAGATTCTTATGGAATAGTAAGAAAAGGCGAAGTATATTTACTTAATATGTATGTAGGACAATATAAACAAGGTAATCAATTTAATCATGAAGAAACTAGAAGTAGAAAGTTATTATTACATAAGAATGAAATTAAAAGAATAGAAAAAGAAAAAGAAGAAAAAGGAATGACTTTAATACCTATAAAATTATACTTTAAAGATAATAAATTAAAAGTATTACTTGGAGTATGTAGAGGTAAAAAAGATTATGATAAGAGGGAATCTTTAAAACAAAGAGATATAAAAAAAGAAGTTGCTAGAAATATAAAGAATTACTAGTGGCTTTTTTCTTGTTTTTATGTTATAATCTATCCACATGGGGCTGACTTGGTTTCGACGGGAGTCTTAGGGTATAGATGGCAAGTCGTATGCAATACGTTAAGGCATTAATAATAACTGGAAACAGTGAAGAAAACGCTTTTGCAGGTTCTATGCCTGCATTCGCAGCTGCTTAATTTAATTTAAGCCAGTTCTTTTAATCTTTTTCCTATGAAGATTTTAAGAGCTTAATTTTAATAGGATATATCTTATTTTTGTCTAGGGAATAAGATGAATTTAATAGACTGGTCTATCTATAGGAATCGTTAACTAGCTTTTAGATAGATGAGAATTTGTAGTTAACTAAACTTGTAGAGGTTTATATACCGGGATTTTCGGACAGGAGTTCGATT
>JAFWNS010000037.1 GCA_017510225.1 Bacilli bacterium | reverse complement strand
TAGTGTTATAATATTAATATCAAGGAGTTGATTATATGAAAAAATGTGTAATCATTATGAATCCTGAAAGTGGAAAAGTAAAGAAACTTGATAGTAAGAAAAACTTTTATGATATTTTAAGAAAGTATGATTATGAAGCAGAAATAAAATATACTAAAAGAGCTAAAGATGCGACTAGGATTGTAAAAGAATTAGATGATGATATAGATTTAGTTATTAGTGCAGGTGGAGATGGTACTTTAAATGAAGTAGTTAGTGGTAATGTACTTCGTGAAAAGAAATTAGTAATTGCCAACTTACCTATGGGTACTACTAATGATGTTGCTAATATGTATGGATATACTAATAAACTAGAAAAGAATTTAGAAATATTACTATCAGGAGTAAAAAAGAATGTAGATGTCTGTTATATAGATGATAAAGTATTTGTCTATGTTTGCTGTTTAGGTGATTATATTGATATGGCATATAATACTCCAAGAGAACAAAAGAAAAAATATGGTAAACTAGCTTATGCCATGTATGCCTTAAAAAGAATAGGTAAAAAGATTAATAATTATGATATTAAATATAAAGTAGATGGAAAAGAATATAGTGGTAACTATTCATTTATCTTTATCACAAACGCTACTAGAGTAGCAGGTGTAGATGATATATATTATGATGTTAAATTAGATGATAATATGTTTGAAGTAGCCCTAGCTTCTCCAAAGACTAAGCCAGAACTATTTAAAATGGCTGCTCAAGTACTAAATAAAGACATTAAAGATATTCCAGGAGTAACATACTATCAAACTAATAACTTTGAGATAGAATTCTTAAGTAAACTAAAAAAATCTTGGTGTATAGATGGAGAAGAATATAAAACACGTAAGAAAAAATATACTTTTAAAGTAGATAAAAGTATGCAAATGTTAATGCCTAAAGAAAATGTAGAGAAGTTATTTAAATAACTTCTTTTTTTGTCGATTAAAACATTTGATAACTTTTGTCGAATATGTATAAATTTTAAAAAATATATTCTATAGTCTAATATAGGTGATATTATGGAAGATATATTAGAATATGAAAACTTAGTATATAGTATTATAAATAAATATAAAAACTTTGATAGAGAAGATCTATATCAAGTAGGAATGATAGGTTTAATAGATGCCAAAAGAAATTATAAAGAAGAAGTAAATACAAAATTTTCTACATATGCATACTTTTATATATTAGGTAAAGTAAAAGAATATATTAGAAAATCTAATCCTTATAAAATAAGTAAAGATATAATTAAATTAAATAAATCTATAGAAAAAGCTACAGATATTATGTCTCAAAGACTAGGTAGAAATCCTACAGATTTAGAACTATCTTTATTTTTAGAAATAGATGAAGAAAAAATAATAGAAACAAGACAGGCTTTACAAAATATAAAGAGTCTAGATTATAATGAAGAAAATATAGACTTATATAATTCTATTAAAGTAGAAGATAAAAATATAAATAGTGATATCCTAGATTTAAAAGAAGCTATTAATAATTTATCAAAAGAAGAACAAAATATAATAATCGATAGATACTTTAATGACTTAACACAAACAGAAGTATCTAAGGAACTAGGTATGTCTCAAGTCCAAGTATCTAGAAAAGAGACCAAAATATTACAAAAACTAAAAGCTACTTTGTAGCTTTTTTGTATGTAATATAAATATTAGTAAATACTAATATTGGTGATTATATGAAAAATATTAAATATGAGATTATTGCAAATAAATATAAACCTAAAGAAAAGAAATTAAAAAATATAATTGTATCTTTTATAGTAGGTGGAATAATTGGTTTAATTGGAGAAGCTATTATAGAACTTATTTGTCATTATACTAAGATATCTAGAATAGATGCATCTACATATATGATTATTATATTAATATTTATTGCGTCTTTATCTACTGCTTTAGGATTCTTTGATAAATTAGTTACTAAGTTTAAATGTGGTATTTTAATACCTATTACTGGATTTGCTCATTCTATGACTAGTTCTGCTTTAGAATATAAAAATGAAGGTTTTATATATGGAATAGGTTCTAATATATTTAAACTAGCGGGATCAGTTATTCTATATGGAATAGTATCTGCATACTTTTTCTCAATTATTAGATATTTACTAGGAGGTATATAATGACTTTTAAATATAAAAATGTATATATAAAAGATACTGCTACTGTAGTAGGGCCATATGAGAAAAAAGGTCCATTAAAGAAGTATTATGATAAAACATATGATGATTTATATTTTGGAGAAAAGTCTTGGGAAAAAGCAGAAGTAAAATTAGTTAAAGAATGCCTAAATATATTACTTAAAAAAGTATCTTTGAATAAAAGAGAAATAGATTTAATAGTGGGAGGCGACTTATTAAATCAAATTTCAGCAACTACCTATGGGGTAAAAGACTATTGTAAGTCATTTTTAGGAACTTATACTGCCTGTGGTACTAGTGTAGAATCTATGATAATAGCTTCTTCTTTAATAGATTCTAAAAAGATAAATAACGCCATAGTAGAAGTATCTTCTCATAATATGTCTGCAGAAAAACAATATAGAAATCCAACAGAGTATGGAGCACCTAAACCAAAGACTGCTACTTTTACTTGTACAGGTAGTGGAACTATTCTTTTAACTAATAAAAAAACTGATATAAGAGTAGAAAGTTCTACTATTGGTAAAATAATAGATTATGAACAAAATGATCCTAATAATATGGGTAGAGTAATGGCTCCTGCAGCTATAGATACTATAAAAAAACATCTTAAAGACTTAAATAGAGATCCTAGTTATTATGATTTAATATTAACTGGAGACTTAGGTATATATGGAAAAGAAATATTAAAAGATTATTTAAAAAAAGAATATAGTATAAAATTAAATAGTTATAATGATTGTGGAGTAATGATATATGACTTAGAAAAACAAAAAGAATGTTTAGCTGGTGGAAGCGGTCCAGTATGTAGTGCTTTAGTAGGATTTGGTTATTTATACAATGAATTAAAGAAAAAGAAGTTTAAGAAAGTATTATTAGTAGCTACAGGAGCACTATTCTCACCAACTATGGTATATGAAAAAGAAAATATATATTCAATAGCGAATGCTATAAGTTTGGAGGTAGTATAATGTTATTAATTAATTCATTTTTATTTTGTGGATTTATTTGTATGATGTCTCAAATAATACTTGATAATACTAAACTAACTCCAGGACATATTACTAGTATGTTAGTAGTAATAGGAGCTTTTCTAGATTCATTTAATATATATGATAAAATAATAAAACTAGTAGGTGGAGGAGCACTAGTACCAATAACTAGTTTTGGACATTCACTAGCTCATGGAGCTATACTTAAAACTAATCAATATGGATTAGTAGGATTACTCATGGGTATGTTTGATTTAACAGCTTCAGGTATAACGGCAGCTATTATATTTTCATTTATATTTACTTTAATATTTAAACCTAGAAACTAAAAAAGACTTATATAAGTCTTTTTAATTTTCTATATTAGAAAGTTCTATTATTATATCCATATTATCATCTTTAGCCATTATATTTTTATGTACTTGATTGCATTTATCACATTTATATATAATCTTATAAGTATCCCTAAACTTCTCTATACCTATAGGTCTTAATAATCCTTTACAAGGATTTAATCTATCTCCTGGATTTATATCTACATGTTTAGAATACAAACAGTATGGACAATGATCTCTAGCTGTATATCCTAAAGGAGATACTTCCTTATTACAATTCTCACATATAAACTTCTCATCTCTCATAGTAAAGTTTTTCATATAATCACCTAACTCAATTATAGCATATCTCTAAACTTTATGATATAATCATATAGTATGGAAGTGATACGATGAGTATAGAATTTAAAATAAATGAATTTGAGGGTCCACTAGACTTATTATTACATTTAATTAAAGAGTCTAAAATGGACATCATGAATATAGAAATAGAAGAAATAACTAAACAATATATTGACTATTTAAATGAACAAGAAAAAATGAATCTAGAAATAGCTAGTGAATATTTAGTACTAGCAAGTGAACTTCTAGAAATAAAATCTAAACTATTACTTCCAAATGAAAAATTAGATGAAGAAGATGAAGAGTTTGATCCTAGAGAGGACTTAGTTAATAGATTACTAGAATATCAAGCATACAAAGAAATAACTAAAGTATTACAAGAAAAAGAAGTATTAAGAAAAGATATTTATACTAAAACTCCAGAAAATATAAATAAATATGCGAGTGAGGATACTAAGATAATATCTGATGTATCTCTAGATGATTTAGTAGAAGCTTTTAAAAAGTATTTAGAAAGAAAAGAAGCTTCTAAACCATTAAAAACAAAAGTTACTAATAAAGAAATATCAGTATCTTCTAGAAGAAAAGAAATTAAAAAGATATTAAAAGAACAAAAGAAAATATCATTCTTTAAATTATTCCCAGTAGTATCTAAAGATTATATAGTTGCGACTTTCTTAGCTATACTAGAAATGGCTAAGAATAAAGAATTAACTATTAGTCAAGATAAGGAATTTGATGATATTATATGTGAGGTGGCCCATGGAAAATAAAGCAGTATTAGAAGGATTATTATTTGTTGTAGGTGAAGAAGGTCTAAGTCTAGAACAAATAGAAGATGTCTTAGAAATAGATGAAGCAGAAGCTAAAGAGTTATTGAAAAGTTTAAGAGATGAATATGAAGAAAATGGTAGAGGAGTAAGAATAGATTTTCTAGGTAATAAATTTAAATTAACTACTAAGAAAGAACATAGAGAGTATTATCAAAAATTAATAGAAAATCCTGAAACTAATACACTTTCACAAGCAGCTTTAGAAACACTTGCTATTATTGCTTATAATGAGCCAATAACTAGAATAGAAGTTGATGATATTAGAGGAGTAGGTAGTGCTCAAATGGTTAGAAAACTAGTTGCTAAAGGATTTATTAAAGAAGTAGGTAGATCTGATGCTCCAGGTAGACCAATTCTTTATAAAACTACTAGTGAATTCTTAGATTATTTTGGACTTCCTACTATAGAAGATTTACCTAGTATGGCAGACTTTATACAACCTAAGGAAGAAGTTGAGGAAGAAGATAAAGATTTATATACATCTAGATATAAAGAAGAAGTTAAAGAAGAAACAATTATATAATGATAGATTATTAATATAATCTATTTAAATGCTTGTATGGCGGAATTGGTAGACGCGGCAGACTCAAAATCTGCTGGTAGTAATACCGTATGGGTTCAAGTCCCTTTACAAGCACCATTGACAATTAAAGTAGATTAATCTACTTTTTATTTTGAAATAAATATCAAATATGATATATTTATATTAAGAAAAGTATAGGAGGAATAATATGAAAAAGATTGGATTTATATTATCTATTTCAGTATTTATACTTATATTAACTGGTTGTAATGGAACAGTAACTAAAGATTTAAGGCATGCAGGATATAATTTATCTCAAACTAAATTAACATGTTCAGATTTAATACCAAAAAACGAAAAAGAAGAAGCTCCTAAACAGATAAGTTATATGAATGGAGATATGGCTATAACTACTGATGGAGAAATCTATGAAATGACTTTTGATAAGGCATATTCTAATGATGAAAACTGTAGAAAGGCTAGTACTGATATAATAGTAACAGCTACTATGGATAATAAAATACTTAAAGGTGATGATGGAGAATTATATTATGCAGTAGGTAGTAATGAAACAGAAGCTTATAGACAAGTAACAAGTGAAGATAATTCTTATGAATTATATAAGATGTTATTAACTTCTGATGAAGTAGTAAAAGTTATATCAGATGGAGAAAATACATATTATATATTATTAAAAGATGGTAATGTATATAAATTTATTATTCAAAAACCAGATAGAGATCAACCATATTCAGTTATGTCTAAAGTAATAGTTTATTCTGAAGAAAAATATGGTAAGATTATAGACTTTAATATTGATATGAATAATAATGAAAAAACATATATAAAAACTAAAAATAAAATATATAGAATGCAAGCAAGTAATGAAAAGAAATGTAGTAAATATGCAGATGTAGAATGTAATTATGAAATGAAACCTGATAAAGTAGTAAATAAATACTATAAAGATAAAATAGTATATTATGGACCAGATATTATAATTACTAATTATGGAAAGATATTTAATTAGACACTATGTGTCTTTTTAATTGAATAAAAATAGTTTATTTGGTAATATTTATGTAGAGGTGAACTTATGTTAGAAGCAAATAATTGGAAAGATTATGAACTTATAGATACATCTAGGGGAGAAAAGTTAGAAAGATGGGGTAATATTTATTTACTTAGACCAGATCCTCAAGTTATATGGGACAAAGGAGATTTATTAAGTAAATATAAAGGCATGATTCATGCAGTATACCATCGTAGTAATAAAGGTGGAGGTTCTTGGGAGAATTTAAAAAAGACTCCAAGTAGTTGGAAGATTAATTATAAGGAATTAACTTTTAATATAAAGCAAATGGGATTTAAACATACAGGATTATTTCCAGAACAAGCTGTTAATTGGGATTTTATGATAGATAAAATAAAGAAAGAAAAAAGAGATATTAAAGTATTAAATTTATTTGCTTATACTGGAGGAGCAACAGTTGCTTGTCTTTCTGCAGGAGCAAGTGTCACTCATGTAGATTCATCTAGGGGTATGGTAGATTGGTGCAAAGAAAATGTTAATGATTCTGGATATAAAGATGCACACATTAGATATTTAGTAGATGATGTAGTAAAATTTGTTAAACGAGAAATAAGACGTGGTAATAAATATGATGCTATTATAATGGATCCTCCTAGTTATGGAAGAGGAGCTAATAAAGAAGTATGGAATATAGAAAAAGATTTAAATAACTTAGTAGAGTTATGTACTGAGATACTAAGTGATAATCCATTATTCTTTATAATTAATTCTTATACTACAGGAATGTCTCCTACAGTACTTAAAAACTTATTAACAGTAACTGTTAATAAAAAGAAAAAAGGAAATATTACTTGTGGAGAAATAGGATTAAAAGATAATAATGGTTTAGTACTACCATGTGGTATTTATGGAAGATGGGAAAAGTATGAATAAATTAAATATATTATATGAAGATAATCATATTATAGTAGTTGAAAAGGAACCTAATATATTAAGTCAATCTGATATAACTAAAGATATGGATTTACTTACTATGGTTAAAGCTTATATAAAAGAAAAATATAATAAACCAGGTAATGTATATTTAGGTTTAGTCCATAGATTAGATAGACCAGTAGGTGGATTAATGGTTTTTGCTAAGACTTCTAAGGCTGCTAAAAGATTATCAGAACAAATTAAGAATAAAGAATTTTCTAAATATTATTTAGCTATCATAGATAATAATATTAAAGAAGATAATGGTGTTTTTAAAGATAAATTAAAAAAACTAGATAATGGTAATACTATTGTTTCTAATGATGGTAAAGAATCTATATTAGAATATAATGTTTTAGATAGAAAAGATAATAAAACTTTAGTAAGAATTAATCTATTAACTGGAAGACATCATCAAATAAGAGTACAATTTTCTAGTAGGGGTTATCCTTTAGTAGGAGATCAAAGATATAACAAGCAAGATAAGAAACAAATTTGTTTATATGCATATAAAATTTGTTTTAATCATCCAACTACTAAAAAAAGACTAGAATTTAGTAAATTACCTGATAAAAAGGGTAGTTGGACACTATTTACAATGTCCAAAAATGTCTAAAAAATAAAATATTTGCAATATAATATTTTTTTTGTTATTATGATACTAGGAATAAAGATAAGGGAGTAGATATTATGAATTTTAATTTTAGTTGGTTTACGACTGTGCCAGGGATATTAATAACAGGAGGAGTTGTTTTATTAATAATTGCATTAATAATTTTAATTGCAACTAATAAGAAAAAAGAAGATTATGAAGTAGTAGAAGATAGTAGTGAAGAGGCAAATGCTGATATGATGAATCAAGATATTGCTATGCCAGAAGCAGCTAATGCAGTAGAACCTGCAACACCAGAAGTGGCTGTTGAGCCAGTTGTAGAACCTGCAGTAGAACCTGCTGCACCAGCAGTAGAAGCTAATGATTCTATTATGAATATACCTGAACCAGTTGCTACACCAGAACCTGTTGCTGCACCAGAACCAGCACCAGTAGAACCAGTGGCTGCACCACAACCAGAAGTTGTAATGCCACAAGAACCTGTAGCAGCACCACAACCAGAACCAGTAGCTGCACCAGAACCACAAGTTGTAATGCCACAAGAACCAGTAGCTGCACCAGAACCAACACCAGTACAACCAAATCCTACTCCTGTAGTAGAAACACCAGCAGCACCAACAATGGTACAACCTACTGAACCACAAGCAGCATATGGAGGAGCTAATCCAGCTGATGTTAATGTAAATGTAGCACCAGCACAACCAGCACCAGAACCACAAGTTTATGGAGGAGCTAATCCATTAGAAAATACACAATCAATTCCAATTTCAAATATAGTAGGACCTAATGCAGCACCAGAACAACCAGCACCACAACCTGCACAACCTGCAGAACCAGTTATGGTTCAACCAAATATACAACAATAAAAGCTTTAGGCTTTTTTCTTTTAGGAAGATGCTATGAAAGATAGGATAATAGAAATATTTGCAATCATAATAGTTATTATTGCTATAATAATTACATGGTTAGCACTAAATATAAATAATTTAAATTACATTGAACTAGGAAAATATTCTTTAGTAACCAATAACTCTAATTTAGTAATTGCTAAAGAAAACAACTTAGATGAAATAGAAGTTAATAATCATATAGTATATATTTATTATGAAAAAAATAAATTAGTTACTAAAGAAGGTATTATAAGAGATATTAATATAGGAGATAATGACATAAAAAAATATAAAATAAAGAGTAATAAAGATATAGTTAGTATAGATAGTAGTTGTATTATAGGTAAATATATAATATCTATACCTATATTAGGTTCTATAATTAATTTCGCAATTACTAGAGATGGTTTTCTTACACTAATAGTTTTACCATTATTAGTAATATGTATATATGAATTATTTAAATTTGTAGATACAATAAGTAACGTAAAGACTAAAAAATAGTCTTTTTCTTTTATATTCCAATAATTAATGATATAATTAATATAGGTGATTATATGAAAAAAGTATCAATCTTATCAATACAAATGGGTTATGGAGGAATAGAAAAATCTATTGTCTCTTTAGCAAACATTCTTTGTGAAAAATACAAAGTAGAAATAGCTTGTACATATAGAATGTATGATGATCCAGTATTTGATTTAGATGAGAGAGTAACAGTTAAATATTTAATAGAAAATCGTAAACCTAATAGAAGAGAATTCTATTATTACTTAAAGAAAAAAAGATTTATAAAAGCTTTTAAAGAAGGACTTAAAGGAATTAAAACTTTATATTTAAAAAGAAAAACTATGATTGATTATATAAAAAGTACTGATTCTAAAGTAATTATTTCTACTAGAGATATATATAATCGCTGGTTAGGAGATTTTGCTAAACCTAAAGTAAAAAAAATAGGTTGGGAACATAATCACCATCATAATAATAAATTATATGCGTTAAATGTAATTAGATCTTCTAAAAAACTAGATTATTTAGTATTAGTATCTAAAGATTTAACTAGATTCTATAAAAGAGAAATGAGAAATTATAAATGTAAATGTATATGTATACCAAACGTTATTGAAAAGATGCCTGGTAGACTTGCTAAACTAGAAGAAAAAAGATTAATCTCTGTAGGTAGATTATCTAAAGAAAAAGGATATCTTGATTTATTAAAGATATATAGTCAAGTTATAAAAAAATATCCTGATTGGAAATTAGATATAGTAGGAGATGGAGCTGAAAGAGAAAGACTAGAGAAGTTTATTGAAAAGAATAATTTAGGTAAATATGTAACTTTACATGGATTTAGGAATAGAGATTATATAGATAAATTATTTAAAGAATCTTCTATATATTTAATGACATCTCATACAGAATCATTTGGTATAGTCTTAATAGAAGCTATGTCACATGGAGTGCCATGTATAGCTTTCTCATCTGCAGAAGGTGCTAAAGAAATTATTAAGAGTGGTAAAAATGGTTATTTAATAAAAAATAGAAATCATAATGCTATGGTTAAAAAGATAACTGATCTAATAAAGAATGAAGATATGAGAAGAGAAATAGGTGTAGCGGCTAGAAAGAGTGTAAAACAATATACTACTGAAACAGTAGAAAATAAATGGTATAGATTAATAGAAAAGAAGTGATAAAATGACTAGAATTTTATTTATTTCCTCAACAGGTGGACACTTTAGTGAATTAATGCAATTAAAAGCATTACTAAAGAAATATGATTATAGTATTATTACTGAAAAAACTAAATCAACTAAACCTTTAAAGAAGAAATATAAAAAGAAAATAGGTTATTTAGTATATGGTACTAAAAACAATATGTTTACTTATCCATTTAAGTTTATTTATAATTGTTTTAAAAGCCTGTATTATTATTTTAAATTTCATCCAGATTATATTATCACAACAGGAGCTCATACTTCTGTACCTATGTGTTATATAGGAAAAATATTTGGTAGTAGAATTATATATATAGAAACATTTGCTAATATAAATACTAAAACAGTAACTGGTAAATTAATACATCCAATAGCTAATAAATTCATAGTACAATGGCCAACTATGAAGAAATTATATTCTAAAGCTATAGATGGAGGTTGGATTTACTAATGATATTAGTAACTCTAGGTACACAAGATAAAGATTTTTCTAGATTATTAAAAGTACTAGATAAAGAAATAGAAAAAGGCCATATAAAAGAAAAAGTTATAGTACAATCTGGAAATACTAAATATAAATCAGATAATATGGAAATATTTGATTTTGTTAGTAATAAAAAATTAGAAGAATTAATAAGTGAAAGTAGATTAATTATTACTCATGGAGGAGTAGGTTCTATACTTTCAGCTTTAAAGAATAATAAAAAAGTAATTGCGACTCCAAGACTTGCTAAATACAAAGAGCACCATAATGATCATCAAAAACAAATAGTTAAAGAGTTTGCTAAAAGAGGATATATATTAGAATTAAAAGATTTTAATAAAATAGAGAAAGTATTAGAAAAGAGTAAAGTATTTAAACCTAAGAAATATACTTCTAATACTAAAAATATGGTTAATATGATAGATGATTATATTAAAGAAGATAATCATATATCATGGGTTAATAAATTTAAAAGTATGTTTTTATACTTACTATTTGGTTTTTTAACTACAGTAATTAATATAGTTGCGTTCTATCTATTAGATAAAGTATTTAATAATATTTACATAAGTAATATTATTGCTTGGATAATTTCAGTAGCATTTGCTTTTATTACTAATAAATTATTAGTATTTGAATCTAAAAGTATGGATAATAAATTAGTCTTTAAAGAATCAGTATTATTTATATTCTTTAGAGTGTTATCTTTATTAATAGAAATGGTATTATTAGGTTTATTAGTTAAAACTTTATTTGTAGATAAAATAGTATCTAAAGTAATTACTAATATAGTTGTAATAATATTAAATTATATATTTTCTAAGTTAATAATATTTAAAAATAATAAATAGGTGATAAAATGAAAAAAACAAAAAAGATAATTATAAGTATAATAATATTTATTCTTTTTGTTTTTTTATTTTTGTTATATGGACCAATACCTACTTTTAGAGAATATTTAATTACTAGTTCTATGTCTACTATGAAACATCAATATATAGCTCATATATTTTATAGTGATAATACTATTAAAGAAGTACTAGATAATAATAAAATATTAGAAACTGATGAAGTAACTAATCCTAAATTAATAAATATATCTAATAATAATAGTAAATATAAATTAATTACTATAAAAGAAAAAACATATACTGCATTTTTAGTAGAAATATATAACCCTAGTAAAGTTAAATTAGCTACTACTAAGTATTTAGGTAATAAAGGAGAAAATATATTAGATGTATCTAAAAGAGAAAAAGCAATAATATCTATTAATGGTGGAGGTTTTTATGATCCTAATTGGTCTTCTAATGGAGAAATTCCTCATGGAGTAGTTATAAAGAATAATAAAGTTATTAGTAATTATAAAGATGCTTCTGTAGGTGGAGGATATATTGGTTTTAATAAAGAAAATAAATTAATATTAGGTAAAATGTCTAAAGAAAAAGCTATTAGTATATATAAAGATGCGATAGAGTTTGGTCCGTTTTTAATAATTAATGGAAAACAAACTAAAATAAAAGGTAATGGTGGATGGGGTATTGCGCCACGTACAGCTATTGGGCAAAGAAAAGATGGCACTGTATTATTCTTAGTAGTTAATGGTAGAATACCTTCAAGTATTGGTGCTAGTATGAATGATATATCTGATCTTATGAAAAAATATGGTGCTTATAATGCTGCTAATTTAGATGGAGGTAGTTCTTCTGAATTAGTTATTAAAAATAAAATTATAAATATACCAGTAGGTGGAGATAAACTAGGACTTAGAAATATGCCTACATTTTGGATTGTAAAAAAATAAAAAGATGTTATAATAAATATAGGTAACATAATAGAGGTGATTTAATGTTTATATTAGAATCAGTAAGTAGTATGTCAGGTTTTTGTAGTAGTATAATTCTATATAGAATTTTAGTTGTAATAAGAAAATCATTAAATCTTATTCAAATAATAGGACCTATATTAGCGATTATATCTTTAACAATTAGTTTTGTTATGCTAACTATTAATCCTAATGATGCAAAAGATAGTATAAGTCCATATAAGAAAAGAATTAAGAATTCTATTATTGCAACCATAATATTATTCTTAATACCAGCTCTTATTAACTTTATAATGCAACTACCAGTTATAGAACAAAACACTACATTAGGTGAGTGTTGGGCTAGTGTAGATGCTAATAAAAATAAAATAAAATAAAAAGGCTATTTATAGTCTTTTTTTATTGAAAATTTATATAGTATTTGATATAATAAATTAGAAAGTAGAAGGTAGAGATTATGGCAATAAGATTAAGAAAACGACTAACCAAAAAAGAACTCATATTTAATATTATTAGTTTATCTCTAATAATAATTATTGGATTATACTTTGGTATTAGAAGCTTTTACTACTATGGTAAACAAAATAAAAAAGTGGATAATGCTAATACTACTTTAGCTGAAAAACTTATGAATTCTAATAAGTTAACAAAAGAAAAAAATGGTTGGCATCAAGATGAAGATGGATACTATTTTAAAGGACAAGTAGGAAATAATTATGTTAGATTTGCTAATAGAAATTTCAGAGTTGTAAGAGTAAATAATGATAATACTGTGAAATTAGTTAGTGAGGATATTACCTCTATTTTTATGTGGGGAGATAATATAAAATATAAAGACTCTAATTTAAATAATTGGTTGAATAAAACAAGTGATAAACATAGTGGAATATATTATGATACTATCCCTAAAGTAAAGGAATTTTTAGTAAAAACAAAATATAGCGAAGATAAGTTATCAGGTAGTAAAGTTAAAGATAATAAGACTAGTTATAAAGACTATGTTACAACATTAACTATTAAAGATTATATAACTGCAGGTGGTAAAAATAGTTATTTAAATACTGGTAATTATTATTGGTTAATAGGTCATGATAAAGATAAAATGAATTTATATGTAAATGAAGAAGGAGAAGTAGAATCTAGTCCTAATTCAGAAGCATATGGAGTAAAAGTAGTTATTACTTTAGGTGATAAAACTACTATATCTGAAGGAGATGGTTCTAAAGATAATCCATATGTAGTAAATCAAAATTCAGATACTAATTATGTTAATAAATATGTAAAACTTGGGAATGATACTTATATAGTATCTAGTGATAAAGATAATAAATTAAAATTAGTATCAGATAATTATATAAATAATGATACTAAGATGAGTTTTAGTAAAACTACATCAGGATTTAATTTAATGGATTTTACTAGTTTAGCTTATTATTTAAATAATACATATTATAATACTTTATCTTATAAAGATAAATTATTAGATATAAATAATTATACAGGAGAATTAAATAATGATGCTGGATTAGAGTATTCAAATATATTTAAATCTAGTATTCCAAGTAAAATTGGTTTATTAAATATGTTTGATTATAATCCAACAGATTTAACAGATTTTTATCTTGTAAATAGTCCATCTACTGCTACTACTATGGCTTATGTTTATAATAAGTTAGGTATGTTAGAAGAAGATGAAATAATAAATGAGAAACATGTAGTAACAACTATTATGATTTCTAAGAAAAGTATTAAAAAAGGGGACGGAACTAAAGAAAAACCTTATACAGTGGAGTAGATTATATGAAAAGAAGATTAAGACTTAGAATTAATAAAATTACTTTGGCTACATTCATATTAGATATCTGTGTTATAGTCGGATTAATAGTTATTAATACATCATCTTTTAAAGTATTTTGGATTCCTACTGCTATGACTACAATGTCACATAAGTATTTAGCTTATACTCTATATAGTGAAGATACTGTTAATAAAGTAATGAAAGAAAACTATATAGATCAAGTTAATGAAGAAATGAACTTAGATGATATTGTTATTGATGGTGGTAAAAAGAAACATTATACTAACAAGTATGAAAAAGAATTGTTTAATAAAGATCCAAATAACGATGTATATAAGATAATTCGTATAGAAGAAAACAACTATAAAGGATATTTAGTAGGAATATATGATCCTGCTGATGTTGACTTAGCTGTTACTAATAAATTAGGTAAGATGGGTCAATCAGTTAATACCTTATGTAAACAACATGGAGGTCTTGTTGGAATCAATGGTGGTGGTTTCGAAGACTTAGATGGTTGGGGTAACGGATCTATACCATATGGAGCTATTATCAAAGATGGTAAGAAGATTTGGGAACACTCTGGCGGAAGTGGTCAATTAATTGGATTTACTGAAGACCATAAAATGTATTTAACATCTAAAAAACCTCAAGATGCTATTAAGAAGGGTATGAGAGACGCAGTAGAATTTGGACCAAACTTAATAGTAAATGGTAAGATTAGTAAGATACATGGTGATGGTGGATGGGGAGTTGCTCCTCGTACAGTAATTGCTCAAAGAAAAGATGGAGTAGTACTATTCTTAATTATAGAAGGAAGATTACCAGGATATAGTGCTGGTGCAAGTATGAATGATGTTATAGAAATACTACAACGTTATAAAGCATATAATGCTGCTAACTTAGATGGAGGAGCTTCATCTACAATGTCAGTTAACGGTAAGTTATATAATAGACCATCTGCAGGTGGATCTTATGGTGGAAGAACAGTTTCTAATGCTTGGATAGTAACAAACAAAAAACATAAGAAAGCACCTAAAAAATAGGAGAATGATTATGAAGAAAAAGACTAAAGTATTAATAATATTTATAATTATAATTGGAATACTTGTGTCTTTTTTTGTTATTAAAAAGATACAAAATAATAATATATTATTAAGTAATAAAAATAGATTAAAAGAAATAAAATCACATTATAATAACTATGTAAAAGTAATTAAAGAAACTAATCTATATAATAATAAGTATAAAAAGATTGGTACTATTTCTAAAAATAAAAAATTAATATTAAAGAAACAAAAAATAACTAAAGATACTAAATATTTTAATATAGATAATACTAATTACTATGTAAGTTATAAAGATGTTAAAAAGACAAAGAAATTTAATATAGATAATAGATATAAATCTTATATACCATTTAATGAAAATGTAATTACTCATAAGAATTTCAAATTATATCAAGATGATAAAGAAGTATATAAAATGAATATATCTATAGATACACCTATATTAGTTAAAGAAGATAATCGTTATTATATAGAATTTAATAATGAATTATATTATATATTTAAAGAAGATACAACAAAAACATATAATAAAAATAATACTAATTTAAAAGAAACTAATGAAATACCTGTTACTACATATCATTTTATATATTTAGAAGGTGAAGTATGTGGAGAGGTTATATGTCATCATGAGAATCAAATAAAAGAGGAGTTTAATTATTTAAAAGAAAACAAATACTTTACTATTAATACTAAAGAAATGGAATGGTTTATAGATAAAAAAATAAAGTTACCAGAAAAAACTATTTTAGTAACTATAGATGATGGTGCTAGAGCAGAGAAGTTTATTCCGTTCTTAGAAAAATATAAGATAAATGCAACATTATTCTTAGTAACTTCTTGGTATTCTAAAGATAAGTTTAAATCTCCATACTTAGAGATTGCATCTCACTCTGATAACCTACATGAAGGTGGTAAATGTCCTGGAGATCAAGGTAGTCCATTAAAGTGTGTAGATAAAAATATATTATTAAAAGATTTAAAAACTAGTAGAGAAAAACTAGATAATACAGAAGCTTTCTGTTATCCATTCTTTGAATTTAATGATTATTCAGAGAGTGTATTAAAAGAAGCAGGATTTAAGAGTGCTTATATAGGTACTATGAAGAAAGCTAAACAAGGTATAAACAAATATAGAATACCTAGAATTACTATATTTAATGATACTTCATTAGATGATTATATTAAGCATATTAAATAGGAGGGTTTATATGAATAGGAAAGGTTTTACATTAGTAGAAATTTTAGGAACTATTACTATATTAGGAATAATATCTTCTATTGCGATAATATCTATTACTAGGATTTTATATAATGCTAAGGTAGAGTATTATAAATCATTAGAAAGTACTGTAGAATCTGCTGCTAGAGATTATTATAATGATCATAGAATATTATTACCTGAGAATACTTCTGATAGTAAAACAGTAACTGTAGATGTTTTAATTAATAATAAATATTTAACTAGTTTTAAAGATCATAAAAAGAATAAATGTGATGCAGTTAATTCTAAAGTAACAGTAAAAAGAGTATCTTTAGATAATTATAAATATGATGTTGATTTAAAGTGTACTGATATAGATAAATATCTAAAATAAAAGGAGTTATCTTCTTTTATTTTTTATGTTTTTGATATATAATTAGAGTAAGGATGTGATAATATGGCAAAGAAAATAATGGATGGTAATGAAGCTTGTAGTTATGTATCTTATAATTTTACAGATGTAGCGGGAATATACCCAATAACACCAGCTTCACCAATGGCAGAATTAACTGATAAATGGGCTAATGAAGGAAAACTTAATTATTTTGATAGTCCAGTTAAAGTAGTAGAAATGGAAAGTGAAGCAGGTGCTGCAGGTATGGTACATGGTAGCTTACAAGCAGGAGCACTAACTACTACATATACAGCATCACAAGGATTATTATTAATGATTCCAAATATGTATAAAATAGCAGGGGAACAATTACCTTGTGTTATAAATGTAGCAGCAAGAAGTCTAGCTACACATGCATTATCAATATTTGGAGATCATCAAGATATATATGCAACAAGACAAACAGGTTTTGCGCTTTTAGCGTCTTCATCAGTGCAACAAGTTATGGATCTAACAGGAGTTGCACATCTTTCAGCTATTAAAGGAAGAGTTCCATTTGTTAATTTCTTTGATGGTTTTAGAACAAGTCATGAATTATCTAAAGTAGAAGTAATAGATACAGATCAGTTAAAGAAACTAATAGATGAAAAAGCTTTAGAAGAATTTAGAGAAAGAAGTCTAAATCCAAATAATCCAGTTACTAAAGGAACAGCTCAAAATGAAGATATTTATTTCCAAGCATCAGAAGTTAGAAATAAATACTATGATAAATTACCAGATATAGTAAATGATTATATGACTGAAATAAATAAGATTACAGGAGAAGATTATAAACCATTTAATTATTATGGTGCAGAAGATGCTACTAAAGTAATAGTCGCAATGGGTAGTGTATGTGAAACAATTAAAGAAACAGTAGATTACTTAGTAGAAAAGGGAGAAAAAGTAGGACTTTTAGAAGTTCATTTATATAGACCATTTAGTGCTAAATACTTCTTAAATGTACTTCCTAAGTCAGTTAAGAAAATTGCAGTTCTAGATCGTACTAAAGAACCAGGTTCTGCAGGAGAACCATTATATCTAGATGTAGTTAAAACTATTAAAGAAGTAGAATCAAAAGTATCAATCATTGGAGGACGTTATGGTCTTTCAAGTAAAAATACAACACCTGCTATGATAAAAGGTGTATATGACTTCATGGATAAAAGAGATTCACATACTAACTTCACAGTAGGTATAGAAGATGATGTAACAAATCTATCAATAGATTATGATAAAGATTTTACAATCGATAAAGAAGATACAGAATTCCTAATCTATGGATATGGTAGTGATGGTATGGTAAGTGCTTCTAAAGACATTATGAAAATAACAGGAACATTTACAAGAGCATACGTACAAGGTTATTTCCAATATGATTCTAAAAAATCAGGTGGAATAACTATATCACATTTAAGATTTGGTAAAAATCCAATTAGATCTACTTACTACGTAGAAAAAGCATCCTTAGTAGTATGTACTAAAGAATCATACTTAAAGCAATTAAAGATGTTAGATAGAATAAAGAAGAATGGTACATTCTTACTAAATACATCTAAAACAAAAGATGAAATCCTACAAGAAATGACTATATATGATAAAAAAATAATTCAATCTAGAAATATTAAATTCTATATAGTAGACGCTAATAAAATAGCTAAAGATTGTGGATTAAATAATAAAATAAGTTCTATTATGGAAACACTAATATTTAAATTAGGTAAAGTAATGGATTTAGATTTTACTATTAATAAAATAAAAGAAAATATATCATTAAAATTTGCTAATAAGAGTGGAAATATAATAGATAAAAACTTAAAAGCAATCGATTCATGTATAGATAAATTAGAAAAAGTAAAACTTCCAGTAGTAGATTATGTAATGGAAGTAGAACCAAAGAAAAATATATTTGAAGTAATTAGTAGTATGGAAGGGGATTCTCTACCAGTTAGTAGTTTTGTTAAAAACTCAGATGGTACATTTGAAGGTGGAAATACTAAGAAAGAAAAAAGAAATGCTTCTACTATGGCACCTTGCTATAATAGTGAAAATTGTCTTTCTTGTAATCAATGTTCTCTAGTATGTCCACATGGAGTAATTAGACCATTCCTATTAGATGAAAAAGAACAATTAGATGCACCTGATTCAGTAAAAGAAAAACTAATAGATGCTAATATAAAAGGACAAGACTTAAAATATACAATTGGTGTTAGTGTTCCAGATTGTACTGGATGCGGACTATGTGCTGAAGTATGTCCTGGTAAAAAAGGTGCTAAAGCTATTATCATGAAAGCTAAAGAAAAAATAGATGAAGAAAAAGCTAAAGAAGAATATGAATATCTATTTAATGATGTTAAAGAAAAAGATGTAATGCCAACTAATACAGTTAAGGGTAGTCAATTTAAATATCCTAAGTTTGAATTTAGTGGAGCATGTGCAGGATGTGGAGAAACACCATACTTAAAACTATTAACACAATTATTTAAAGATAACTTAGTAATAGCTAATGCTACTGGATGTTCATCTATCTATGGAGCATCTATTCCATCAACTCCATACAGCATACCTTGGGCTAACTCATTATTTGAAGATAATGCAGAGTTTGGATTTGGTATGAAAATAGCAGATGAAACTAT
Organism: Bacilli bacterium; assembly: GCA_017510225.1. Classification (GTDB taxonomy): domain Bacteria; phylum Bacillota_I; class Bacilli_A; order RF39; family UBA660; genus CAJMSU01. The sequence goes on along the minus strand of JAFWNS010000037.1, from coordinate 11,972 downwards.
GAAAAATAGAATTAAAACTCTAATTACAAACAATAAAAAACTAATTAAGAAGAGTGAAAAAGATATTTATAATAACTACGTAGAAGAAATTAATGATGAAACTGCAAAAGCATTACTAGAAATAGTAGATGAAACTAAAATAAAAGAATTAAAGAAACTAAAAGAATTTATAAAACCTAAATCTGTATGGATGGTAGGTGGAGATGGTTGGGCATATGATATTGGTTATAATGGAATAGACCATGTCCTAGCTAATAAAGAAAATGTAAATATCTTAGTATTAGATACCGAAGTATATTCTAATACTGGAGGACAAGCTTCTAAATCTACAAGAAGTGGTGCAGTTGCTAAATTCGCATCTGCTGGTAAAGAAATAGCTAAAAAAGATTTAGCTAAGATAGCTTTAACTTATCCACATGTATATGTTGGAACTATCTCACTAGGAGCTAATCCAATGCAAGCAATCAAAGTAATGAAAGAAGCAGAGGCTTATAATGGACCAAGTATTATAATTGCTTATGCTCCATGTATTGCACAAGGAATTATAAAGGGAATGAAAAACTCAATCAACGAAGAAAAGAAAGCAACCGCATCTGGTTACTTCCCAATATTCCACTACAACCCAACAACAGAAGAATTTAAAGTAGATAGTAGTGCAGACTTCGATAAATATAAAGACTTCTTAACAGGTGAAGATAGATATAACTCATTAAAGAAACTATCTAAGAACTATAAAGAATTACTAAGTAATAATAAAAAACAAGCAGAAGAAACTTATAACTATTATAAGTCTCTAGAAGAAAAAGAAGATAAAGAATAACAAAAAAAGACATAAGATTCGGCTCTTATGTCTTTTTACTTCAACCTAGGAGACTGCACCCCCTGAGGGCAGCCTCCAAAAAAAGAATAAAAAGGGGTTGGCTAGTGTGATACTAGCGACCAATTCGCCTAAAAGCAAATTGGTAGTTCATATACTAACCGAAAGTGTCTAATTTGTCAACAAAAAAGTGCATTTTTTTACTAAAATAAGCTATATCAAGGAAAAATAGTTAAATATAAGTAAAAAACAGCTAAAAATCACTATAAAAAAATACATAAAAATATGTATTTTTCTTTTGAAAAAAGTCTAAAAATATGCTATAATATGCCAAGAAGTAGGTGGTAGTGTGGCAGAATTAAAGGATGTTAAAGGTATAGGACCTAAGTCTTTAGCCTTACTAAATAAGATAAATATAAACACAGTAGAAGACTTAGTAACACATTATCCTTTTAGATATGAATTTCTAAAAAGAAGTGACTTATCTAAAGCAGAAGATAAAGAAAAAGTTATTATAGATGGAAGAATAGAAAGTGTACCAATTTTAATGAGATTTAAAGCAGGACTAAATAAAATGAACTTTAGATTAGTAACACCTTCAGGAGTAGTAGGAGTATCTATATTTAATAGAGCTTTTCTAAAGAGTCATTTAACAGTAGGTACAGGAGTAACTGTTATAGGTAAAATAGATAAACAAAAAAATATAATAACTGCTTCTGATATCAAATTAGAAACACTATCTAATAAAGTAAAAATAGAACCAGTATATCACGCTACTAGTGGACTAACTAATAAAAACTTATCTACATATATAAATATGGCTTTGTTAATGTATGGAAAAGAAATACCAGATTATATACCAAAAGAGTATTTAGAAAAATATAATTTTTCAAATAAAAAAACATCCCTAAATTTAATACACAACCCATCAACAGAAGAAAAACTAAAAGAAGTAACTACAAGATTAAAATATGAAGAACTATTTGCTTTTATGTTTAAAATTAATTATTTAAAAGTACAAAATAAAAAGAAAAATAATGGATTAGATAGAGTTATAGATAAAGATAAATTAAATAAATTTATAGATTCTATTCCATTTAAATTAACTAATGATCAAGTAAAAGCAGTAGATGAAATAATTAAAGATTTAGAAGCATCTCATAGAATGAATAGATTATTACAAGGAGATGTAGGTAGTGGTAAAACTATAGTATCTTTTATAGCAATGGTTGCGAACTATATAAGTGGATATCAAAGTGCTTTAATGGCACCTACAGAAATACTTGCTACTCAACATTATGATAATTTATGTAAATTCTTAAAGAAATCTAAAATAAAAGCAGAACTATTAACCGGATCAACTCCTAAAAAAGAAAAAACAAGAATATATGAAGGATTAAAAAATGGGGAAATAAATATAGTAGTTGGTACTCATGCTTTAATACAAGATGAAGTAGAATATAATAACTTAGGTTTAGTAATAACAGATGAACAGCATCGTTTTGGAGTACATCAAAGAGCTAACTTACAAAATAAAGGAAAAAGACCAGATGTATTATATATGAGTGCGACACCAATACCTAGAACTTATGCTTTAACTATATTTGGTGATATGGATGTATCTACTATTAAAGAAAAACCAATAGGTAGACAAAAAATAGATACATATGTAAAGAAAAATAATGAAATAAAAGATGTATTACAAATGATGTATGATGAACTACAAGAAAAACATCAAATATATGTAATCGCACCATTAATAGAAGAAAGTGATAATTCAGATATGACTAATGTATATAAATTAAAAGATCAAATGAAATTGGCTTTTAAAGATAAATATACAATAGATATAGTTCATGGTAAAATGGCAGGGGCTGCTAAAGATGCTATTATGAATAAATTTAAAGATGGTAAAGTAGATATATTAATTTCTACTACAGTAATAGAAGTAGGAGTAGATGTTCCTAATGCTACTACTATGGTAATCTTTGATGCAGATAGATTTGGACTTTCTACACTACATCAGTTAAGAGGTAGAGTAGGTAGAGGAGAAGTTAAATCTAAATGTATATTAATAAGTGATAGTGATACTGAAAGATTAAAAATAATGGAAACAGTAGATGATGGATTTGAAATAAGTGAAGAAGATTTCAAACTAAGAGGACATGGAGATCTATTTGGTACTAAACAAAGCGGAGATATGGCATTTAAGATAGCTAATGTAAGAAATGATTACAAAATCTTACTACAAGCTAAGAAAGATTCTAAAGAATATTTACTAAATAAAGACACAGATAAAGACGAATTAAAACTAAAATTAATTAATTCAATAACTAAAGGATAAATACATATAAAAATATGTATTTATTTTTTTAAATACAATTGACTTTTTCATAAATATACTTTATTATTAAGATGCGTGATGCATATCACGCTAGATATCTCTCACGATCTAAGTGTGAGAGTATATTCAACCGAACCCCCTGAAGAGAGCCATAAGGCTCTCGCTTTTGTTTGTAATAAAATATGTTATAATTATAAGTAGGTGAAACATATGAATAATATAATAAATAAATTATATAAATTACAAGATAAAGAATATAGAGATTTTCAAATAAAATTAATACCTAATATAAATTCTAATACTATAATAGGAATACGTACTAAAGAACTTAAAAAATATGCTAAAGAATTAGTTAAAGATAATAATTATATGTCTTTTATAGAAGAATTACCACATAAATACTTTGAAGAAAACCAATTACATGCATTTATTATTTCAGAAATAAAAGATTATGATAAATGTATAGAATATATAAATAAATTTTTACCATATATAAATAATTGGGCTACTTGTGATCAAATGTCTCCTAAAATATTTAAAAAATATACTAATAAATTATTAGATCAAGTAAATATATGGATTAAATCTAATAAAACTTATACTATTAGATATAGTATACTTATATTAATGAGATACTATTTAGATGATAATTTTAAAAAAGAGTATTTAGAAAAAGTATGTAATATAGAAAGTGAAGAATATTATGTAAATATGATGAGAGCATGGTATTATGCAACTGCATTAGCTAAACAATATAAAGATACAATAGTATATATAGAAAATAATAAACTAGATACATGGACACATAATAAAACAATACAAAAAGCAAGAGAAAGCTATAGAATAGACAAAGATAAAAAAGAATATTTAAAGGGATTAAAGAGGAAGTGATAATATGAAAAAATTATTTATATATTATAGTTTAACTAATAATGGAGATGTAGTAGCGAATACTCTAAAGAAAAAAGGTTATGAAATAAGAAAAGTAATAAGTAAAAGTAAATATCCTAGAAATAAGTTTTTAATGATAATGATGGGTGGTTATAAAGCTACTTTTAATAAAAAAGATAAATTATTAGATTTTAATAAGGATATAAATAATTATGATAAAGTAGTAATAGGATCACCTATATGGAATGATAGATTAAGTGCACCTATTAATAAAGTAATTAGTTTATTAGATTTAAATAATAAAGATATAGATTTTATATTATATAGTTCTAGTGGTAAAGGAGAACATGCTAAAGATAAAATAAAAGATTTATATAACATAGAACCAATAATATTAAAAGAACCTAAAAAGAATAATAAAGAATTAGATAAGATAAAGAATATGTGAGATATAAGAATAAGAGAGTGTAGGGGCTCTTTTTTTGATATAATGGTAATAGGAAGTGATTTGTTTATGGGTAGATATAAATTTACTATTGAAGCATATTATACTAAAAATAATTATTTAGAAATAGAAGAAAAAGAAAAAGAACTCTTTGAAATAGAAGGTAAAAAAATATTTTTGAAGTCATTAAATAGAAAGAGGATAAAAGATTCTGAAGGTATAGAAATTGAATCTGAAAAGTTTGATAGTTTAGATGAATGTATAGCATTAGCTAAAAAAGTATATTCTAATTTTTTGTTGCGATTAGACATGACCAATATAAGTTATATTTTAGATAAAGCGTTGCGAGGGAATTTTTGTAATTATTGTAAAGACTCTGATGCAGAGATATACAAAGAAATAATAATAACTGATGAATTAAATAAAGATAATAATATATATGCAATTATAGAAGGAAAAGAATCTGGTTGCACACATTTTAAATTTAACAAATTATTGGATGTCGCTATGGATAGAAAAATAAAAAACTCTTTAATAATAAATAATTATAGAAAATTTTTAAATGACAAAGAAATAAATTCAAAATTAGATAACACATTAGTAAGTGCAGCGATGGAAGCGCTCATAGATAAAGAAGAAAGAACTAAAGAAGAATTAAATGTTATAGATGAATTAATCACTTATTTAGAAGAAAAATATGAAAAAACAAATTTGATTGAATATAAGAAAATAGAAAGTATGATACAAAGAAATAAACATAAAAGTATTAGAAGCAGAAAAAATGAATTAATAGCGAAATATTCTAAACAGGAAGAGATTAATGAGAATATTAGATTAATAGACAAAGTATCTAGAAATAGAACCGATGAAATTCATAATGTAGCGGATGATATAAATGAAAGTGTATGGGCTGATCAATTATTATTTGATATTCATCATGGATATATGAAAGATTTATATAGTTTTAATATGAAAAAATAATATGAAACTTAAATTTATAAAAATAGATAGCTTATATAATGGTAATTTGATATATTATACTATACTAAATATTGATTATTTTACAAAAATACTAAATAAACAAATGGTGAAAATCTGTTCTTTGTATGCTATAATAATCATGTGAGGTGGTCATATGTTTGATTTCATAGATAATAATATTATTAAAATATTAGTGGAAATATTTATGGACATATTTATGATAATACTTGGCTTTTTTAGTGGTATAAAGTATAGTAAAAGAAATAATAGAATTGGAAACATAAAAAGAAGCGATAACAATATCATCAATCAGGAGAATAATTAATGAGTAATAAGATAGGAAATATAGAGAATAGTGATAATAACAATATAGTTCAAAATGAAATAAAAGAACAAAAGAATTATTATGTAGTCAATGGTGATGAAAGCAAATATCAAAAAATGAGATTTTCACATAAGTTATTCCCATATTATATTGTTGATATTAAGCAGAACAAAGATGGAATTTATACATTGTATAGTAGACCATTTCGTGACGATTCTGAATTAATATATCCAATTAATTATAAAGGATCAATAAAAATAACGGATGAAAGATATAAAAACATAAAGAATAACGAATTATTATTTGATTTAATTCAACATGTAGATACTCCAATAGAAGTTAAATTTGAAAATTATAAGAAGTATTTAGGAAAAGTAGAGGATCCTTATCCAGATGCAAATGCCTTTTTGATGAGCAAAAATGAAAAGGCCTTCATTATGCCGGAAAAAGTTAAAATACCTGATGTAGGAATAAATGTTGATTTCAATATTAAAAATTCAAAAAATTCTATAAAAAACATAAAATTAAAAACATCAAAAATAATATCAAAAAGTCATTTGATTATGAATAATTATCATCAAAAAAATAAAATAATTTTATTTACATTTGATTTTGATTTTGATAATAAAAAATTCAATTGTAGAGTAAATTATAATATCAATAATAAAAATTACAACAAAAGCAAATCAAGATTAAAATATAACCAGTTTTGTCTAGATTTTTTAACTAATAAATATTATGTTACTGATAGGAAAACAAAAGAAAACATTATGCAAGGGAAATATGATAACTTGATATCAGATGATTCTATTGAATCATTAACAAAGTATATTCAAATAATTAAAAAAATAATCAAAATAGAGAAATTTTTAAATATTGAATTTGAAGTTCCAGAAGAGATAACAAGTGAAGATGTATCAAAAATAAATGAATTATACAAATATATTATTGCTACAAAGAAAAGCATAAAACTAAAAGACATAACTTACACAATGCAAAAAAAGGATATAAGTAAGCAACAATTACTTGACTATATGGAAAAGGATTCTATGGTTTTAACGAATAAGATTGATAATATAGCTATTAAAATATTAAACAAGGAAATAAATATTAAACAAATTATAGAAAAATATGATAATGTAAAACTTGGTAACACAACTGAAGTAAGTGAAATCATAAAGCAATTTGATGATTTATCAGATGAATATAAAATAATAATAAAAATGGTATCAGCCATAGGTAAAAATTTTTCTATGACTACTGAAATTAATATGTAGCACTAGATTAAATATAGATTAGTGTTAAAAAATAGAAATGGAAGTGAAATAATGACAGATTTAGAACAAAGAAAAGTAGCAAAAGAGTTTGCAGAAAGATGGAAAGATAAAGGATATGAAAAAGGCGAATCTCAAAAGTATTGGATTGATCTATTGCAAAGTGTTTTTGAAATAGATAATGCTGTAAATTTTATAGAATTTGAAGATACTGTTCATATAGATACTGCAACAGGTTTTATTGATGCATTTATTCCAAGTACTAAAGTATTAATTGAACAAAAATCTATAGAAAAAGATTTAAGAAAAGCAATTAAACAATCAGATGGTTCATTACTTAATCCATTTCAGCAAGCTAAAAGATATTCTGCAGAACTTCCATATGATGATAGACCTAGATGGATAGTAACTTGTAACTTTAAATCATTCTTAGTTTATGATATGAACAATCCAAATGGTGAACCAGAAGAAATATTATTAAAAGATTTAGCAAAAGAGTACTATAGATTATCATTTTTAGTGGATTCTAAAAATGAACACATAAAGAAAGAAGAAGAAATATCATTTAAAGCTGGAGAAATAGTAGGAGTTTTATATGATGCTTTTTCTAAACAATATAATGACTTATCACAAGAATCATCACAGAAATCTTTAAATGAATTATGTGTAAGACTAGTTTTCTGTTTATATGCAGAAGATGCAGGATTATTTGGAAGAAAAAATGTATTTCATGATTATTTAGTTAAATATGAAGATTTAGATCAAATGAGAAAAGCATTAATAGAAATGTTTAAAATATTAGATACACCTATAGATAAAAGAGATCCATATATAGAAGATGATTTAAATCAATTTCCATATGTTAATGGAGGACTTTTCTCAAATGAAAATATAGAAATACCAAAATTTACTGAAGAAATTAGGCAAACATTACTTGCTAAAGCTTCAGATGATTTTGATTGGTCAGAAATATCTCCAACTATATTTGGTGCAGTATTTGAATCAACATTAAATCCTGAGACAAGAAGAGCAGGAGGAATGCATTATACATCTATTGAAAATATTCATAAAGTAATAGATCCATTATTCTTAGATGATTTAAGAAAAAAATTAGATGAAGCACTAGCTTATAAGAATGAAAAGACAAGAAATGAAGCATTAGACAAATTTCAAAATCATATCAGTAGTTTAAATTTCTTAGATCCTGCTTGTGGATCTGGTAATTTCTTAACAGAGACTTATTTATCATTAAGAAGAATGGAAAATGAAGCTATAGAAGCAAAACAACAGGGAAGAGTAGCTTTAGATTTTGGTGATGTAGTAAAAGTTCATATTAATCAATTTTATGGTATAGAAATAAATGATTTTGCTGTTAAAGTAGCAACAGCGGCACTTTGGATAGCAGAATCACAAATGCTACAAGAAACAGAAAAATTATTATCTAGACATTTAGAATTTTTACCACTAAAAACTTATGCAAATATAGTAGAAGGTAATGCCTTAAGAATGGATTGGAATAATGTTCTTTCCAATGATAGGTGTAATTATATTATGGGCAATCCACCTTTTGTTGGTACTAAATTGATGACAGAAGAACAAAGAGAAGATAGATTTTTAATTTTTAATTCAAATGATTATGGAAAACTTGACTATGTATCATGTTGGTATAAAAAATCAGCAGATTATATGTTATCAACAAAAATAGAAGCAGCCCTTGTATCAACAAATTCAATCGCTCAAGGAGAACAACCATCATTATTATGGAAAATGTTGTTTGATAACGGAATTTATATAAATTTTGCATATAAAACATTTAGATGGGACTCTGAAGCAGCAATTAAAGCTCATGTGCATTGCATTATCATTGGATTCAGCTATATTAATAAAAATGAAAAATATATATTCGATAATAATAGAATGATTAAGGCAAATAACATAAATGCTTATTTAGTCGATTCACCAAATATATTTATAGAAAAGACGCAAAAATCTTTATTTGGGGCCAAAGAAATGACGAAAGGATCACAACTTATAGATGGAGGTTATTTTGTTTTTACGCCAGCAGAAAAAGATAATTTTATAAAACAATACCCTGATAGCAAGCTATATTTTTATGAGTATATCAATGCTGATTCATTTTTAAATAATAGGGAGCAAAAATTCTGTTTGTGCTTAAAAGATTGTCCAAGTAGCATCATAAAGAAAAACAAGGGAATATATGAGATTGTAAATAATGTATATAAATATCGAGCAAGTAGCACTGCTGCTTCAACAAACAAATTAAAGGATAGACCTACTGAATTTTTTATTACAAATATACCTAAAGGTGACAGTCTGTTGATTCCGGTAGTTTCATCAGAAAGAAGAAAATATATACCAATAGGATTTATAAAAGAAAAATGTATTTATACAAATGCAACTAATTATGTTGACAATGCAACATTACTAGATTTTGGGTTGTTTATATCAAATGTTCATATGGCTTGGATGAGAGTTGTTGCAGGAAGATTAAAATCTGATTATAGATATTCCAAAGACTTAGTTTATAATACATTTCCTATACCTAATATGACAGAAGGACAAAAAAGAACTATAGAAAAAACTGCTAAGCTAATTCTTGATATAAGAAAAAAATACTCTGACAGTTCTTTAGCTGATTTATATGATGAACTTGCAATGCCCTCTGATTTACGAACAGCTCATCAAATGAATGATAAAGCGGTTATGCATGCATATGGATTTAATACTAAAATGACCGAATCAGAATGTGTAGCAGAATTAATGGAAATGTATCAAAAAAATATTGAGCAAAGAAATTAGACAATTAGTCTAGTTTTTTTATGCAAACAAAATGTTTTTATAAAATAATAATACTGTGCTATAATATAGTTAATATTAGAGATTGAGGTGTAGTATGAACGAAAATCTTAAAAAAATAAAAGGGTTATGTAGTGGTAGTAGTTTTACAGGTAATAGTTCAAAGGAGTATTTATTTACAATAAATTGCGTTGATTATTTCTTTTATGACAAAAACATAGGAGAAGTAGATATTAGAGATGGTTTTACTGATGGTGCGAATGATGGAGGAATAGATTTCATTTTAGATGCAGATGGAAAATTGTATTTGATTCAAGGAAAGACCTCTTCAGATTTAACATATAACGAAATAAGAGATGCTTATGCAAAGATTTTAGAAACAGTCAATAATTTTGCTGCTGGTAAGACAAATGATTATAGTAATAAACTAAAGTCTATATATAAAAATAAAATTGACAATCTTGATAATCCAGAAATAGAATTTGTTTTATATACAAACACAGTTTTAGATAAATCTATTCAATCAAAAATAGAAAATTTAAATAAACAAAATATGTATCAAAACTATCATTTGGTGGCATACGGAAAAGATGAAATTGAGGATAAAACATTAAGTGTTGATGAAGGAAATATGTGTGTTAGTTCTGGAGAACTAGAATTAGGTAACACTAATTGTTTAGATTATCAAGATATAGGAGCAATATTTACTATAAAAGCTTTTTCGTTAAAGGAGTTATATGAAAAGAAGAAATCTGAAGGTTTATTTGGATATAATCTTAGAGAACAAATTTCACAAGCTTCTGTTGACAATCAAATTGATAAAACTATATCAGAAGACAAAAACAATTTTTGGTACTATAATAACGGAATAACAATAGGATGCAGTGATTTTTATAAGGATGGTAATAAATTAAAACTATATGATTTTTCAATAATCAATGGAGCTCAAACAACATCAAAAATTGGCAAATCAAACATAATAAAAAAAGATAATGATTTTTGTTTGGTTTGTAAAGTTATTAAATCTGAAAATTCATTAGATGATGAATTTATTAGAAAAATATCAGAAGCATCTAATTCCCAAAAACCTATCAAGCCGAGAGATTTAAAGGCTAACTTAGCTGAACAAAAAATATTACAAAGAAATTTTATTGATAATGAAAAATATCAATTGGCCGTTGAAATAAAAAGGGGTGTTAGAGCTAGCAATTATCGATCTGTTGATTCTTGGAAAAGAGTAAAAAATGAATACATTGGACAAATATTATTGGCTACACAATATCAAAAGCCTGGTAGTGCTAGAAGCAATAAAGCAGATATTTTTGGTAAAGATCAAACATATAAAATGATTTTTAGTAAAGATAAAGTCAAAAAATATGACTATAATACTCTGTATGATTTAGTAAAAATTGCTCATTTATATGATAATTTTAGACTGAAGTATGTAGAAAAACTTGAAAAGGAAATAAGTAAAAGTGATAACGAGAATGACAAAAGAGAGAAAAATAATTATATTTCGGTATGTAATAATGCAAAATTTATTACTTTAGCATTAGTAGCATATTTTATAAAGAAAATGTACTTTAATGTCAAGGATACAAATGATGATAATTTTAGTATGCCGATTATTAAAGGTAATTTATCACTTGATTATCCTGAAGATGATTATCTTGAAAGATTAGAATACTTATTTGAATATATTATAAATAGATTATCAATGACATACGATGCAAATGAAGTAAAATTAAAATTAACAAGTCACTCAAATTTCTTTAAGACAGACAAGAATTATAAAGAAATAATTATTCCTGTGTTTGATAAAATTTTAGATGATAAATTTGATAAAGAAAAAATATTAAATAATATAATAATATTTGATAGTAAAACTAATACTAAAGAAAGAGTTGGTGTATAACTCTTTTTCTTTATAATAAAACTTAATATGTTATAATAAATTTATAAAGGAGTGATGGTATGGAGTCTGTATTAAAGACTAATGGTGTCATTAAGAAGTTTGGTAATAATACTATTCTTAATGGTATTAATATGAATATCAATAAGGGTGATATATATGGCTT
>JAFWNS010000036.1 GCA_017510225.1 Bacilli bacterium | reverse complement strand
TAGTCATTTCTGCTAAATTAGCTCCTTTTCCTCCAAGAAGGTTTCTCATATCTGCATTACCTTCTGTAAATAGGTAAACCCATTTTGTCATTTAATCATTCCTTTCTTTCCCTACCTGATTAGTATAACATATTTATTATATAAAACAAAAGAAAAAATTACTTATTGTAAAGTAATTTTTATTAATATGTAAAATTTACATAAATAATTGACACTTTTTAACGTGTATAACTAATTCCATCTTCTTCTGCTTCACCCTCATGATGCTTCTGATTAACTCTTTTAATTAACTTATATTTAAATCTATTAGGAAAAGAACTAACTATTTCAATATCATTAAAATGACTACCTAAAAATCTTTTTCTTAAATAATTACCATTATCATAATTAAACTTAATTTTAGGTATTATCAATCTCTTTAATTTAGTATTAGACATTAAAAATCCTTTACCAAATTTTTCTAAACTATTAAGTAACAATTCCACTAATTTATCATTACTACCTAAAAAATAATCTCCTACTTCTTTTAACTTAGCTGCATATAAACTAAATAGTTTTTTATTCTCTTTTAAAAAATTATTTCCTATTTTTTCTACATTAGGTATAAATAATTCTTCCAATTCTATATTATTCTTCAAACAATCACTACCAATTTCTCTTACATGAAATAAATCAATAAAATCCATCACTTTATTATCTTCAAAGCACTTATCACCCATTATTTCTAAATTAGGAAATAATGCTTCTCTTAATTTTAAATTACCATTAAATGAGTAATTACCAATCTCTTTTAATTTAGGAGTATTAATTATATATAAATCTCTATTCTTCTCAAAACAACTATCTCCTAATATTTCTAATTTCTCAGCATTAAAAGTTTCTAAATATTCATTATCTTCTAAAGCTCTATCTCCTATTTCTACTACATTAGGTAAATTAAGATCTATTATTGTCATAGCACTATTTAAAAAATCATCACCAATTTTTTCAACACTATCTAATTTTACATTCATAATATCCCAACCATTACTAGCAAAATAATCTCCAATTTCCTTAGCATTAGATAAATCAATAGTCTTTAAATAGTTACAATTAGTAAAAGCAGCATCTCCCACTTTTTCTACATTAGGTAAATAAACTCCCTCTAACTCCCTACAATTATCCATAAATTTATTACCTATTTCTTTAACATTCTCATTCTCATAATAAACTATATGATTAGATTCTAATTTAATAGTAATAGGTTTAAATCCAAATGTAGGTGTAATTATAATTTTTTTATCTTTACCTTTACCATGAACTTCTATATTATGTATAGTTCCATTAGCATCACTAAATGATTTATAAAATTTTTTATCAAAATAATCAATAAACTTCTTCTCTTTTAAATCAAGAATATATCCATCCATAAATATATATCTTTCTTTATCAATATATTTTTTATCTACAGCATGTGATTCTTTTTCTATAATATAATTATTTTCACAAAAAGCTACATTATCTACTATTGCAATTATTCTATGAAATTTACCTTTATCATCAACAATATAATCTTTCATATGATCTTCAAAAGTTTCTATTTTATCTTGAGCCATACCCTCATAATAAGCAAAACTAGCACGTAGTCCTGAAACTATTCTATCTAAATTATTTCCATATGTAGAATCAGGTCTTTGTACTGAATGATTATATCTATTTTTTATAGATAAAGCATGTCCCCTACCTTTAGAAAATTGAAAACTAAGTACACTAGTACCATAAAGATCTTCTCTTTTAGGATCATCAAAATCTTCTCTTCTTATTTCATTAACATTATCTTTAACTGCAAAATAAACATAATTAGTCTTTAATCTATCTGCATCAAAAGTACATAATCTTTCTTTCTTATCATAATATTTTTCAAATCTTTTAATATCCTCTTCAGTTTCACATTTATATAAAGTATAACCAACTTCTTTTAATAATTCGTATGGATTCTTATCTGGTATTATAAATTTATCTTCTTCTTTAGGTGGATAAACTTTTTGCATGACGAAATCTTGGAAATCTAATTCCAAGTCATTATCTTCAATATAAGAGTATAAGCTTCTAGTATGATCAAAAAAACGATCAAGAAGTTCAGATAACAATCCTTCTTCTTCTAAGATAGTAGGAAATAATCTTCTACATAATTTCCACATATCTTCGCCATACTTCTTCTTTATAAACCTTTCATCATTTTTAACTTTATCCATACAACCACCAATCTATTTAACTAAATCATTTAATGCATCTTTATCAATAAAACCTACACTGTTATTCTTAACTTCTCCATCTTCAAATATAACTAAATTAGGAATAGTCATTACTTTATATTCCATAGCCAAATCCTGAAAGTTATCTACATTAACTTTAACTACTTCTACATCACTATTTTCTTTAGAAAACTCTTCAAGTACTGGACTTAACATCTTACATGGTCCACACCAATCTGCATAAAAATCAACTATTACTTTTCCTTTACTAATTAATTCTTTAAAATCTTCTTTTTTCTCTAAAACTTTCATATATATATCCTCCTAATATTTCTTTAATACTTTATTAGTATTCTTAACTGATTTTAACTTTTCTAAAGCAATTAATTGTTTTACTGTCTTCTTACTAACTATTTTATGTTTTAACATAATATCTAAAGACTCTAAATTAGCTTCATTTTTACTTATTTTCTTATTATCAATTTTGGTACCCAACACATATATTTCGTCAATAGACTTAGTTATATTAGAACTACTACTAGATAGTATTGGAGTATTATAAATAATACCATTAACTACTCCACTATTATTAAATTGATCATTACCACTAAACGGAATATATAGTGTAAGTAATAATACAAATATTATAATATAACCTTCTAATAATGCAATCAAAGCTCCTCCTATTTTAGAAGGTAGTAATAAAACTACTGTCATATTAACTAATTTTTGTAATATGTTAGTCATCTTCAAAATAATTGTATATAAAGTAAATAATAAACTAAATAATAAGAAAAACCCTATTAATTGATACATAAGTATATTTAAAGTAACTAATCCTTTAAAATTACCACCAAAATTAAAGAACGGTAAGTATTTACATAAAAAGTCTCCAATATAACCTTTAAGTAAAAAAGCAATTATAAATACTAATACCAATCCCACTAAAGAAACAGCTTCTTTTATAACCCCTCTTTTAAAACCAATAATTCCAAATAATAGAATTATTAATATGACTGCAACATCAAATATATTCATATTGTCACATCCTTACTCTTTTATTATAAACTATTTATAAAAAATATGCTATAATAAAATAGAGGTGTTTATATGAACGTTGTTATTAAAGTAAATGATGAAGTAAAAGAAAAAATGATTGAATATTATAAAGATAAAAGAAGAGACAAAAAAATACCTTATGTAGTATTCCAGGCTGAAGAAGAAGATACTGTCATTACTATGTATGAATCTGGTAAAGTAATGTTTCAAGGAACATCTGCTGATGTAGATGCTGCTATGTGGGGTGTTGCTATAGAAAACACTAAAGAAAAGAAAGATAATAAAGTAGATAAAAAATATTATAACTCTTCATCTGTTGGATCAGATGAAGTTGGTACAGGAGATTATTTTGGACCAATAGTAGTAACAGCGACATATGTAGATAAAAAAGATATTAAGTTTTTAGAAGAATTAGGAGTTGGAGATTCTAAAAAAATAGATGATGAAAAAATATTAAGAATTGCTCCTAAAATAGGAAAAAGAATTAAATATAGAAGTATGATATTAACTAATAAAGAATATAACGAAAAGTATTCTAAAGATATAAATATGAATAAAATAAAAGCTATTATGCATAATAGCGTATTATATCAATTAGTAAATGAAGAAAAACCTAAATATGATTATATTATAGTAGATGAATTTGCTAGAGAAAAAAGATATTATGAATACATAAAAGATACACCGGAAATACAAAGAGGTATAACTTTTATGACTAAAGCTGAAGATAAAAACTTAGCAGTAGCTGCTGCATCTATTATTAGTAGATATTTATTCTTAAGAGAATTTGATAAACTATCTGATAGTATTCATATACCACTTCCTAAAGGTGCTGGCAAAGATGTAGATGAAATTGGTGAAGAAGTAGTAGAAAAGTATGGAGAAGAAAAACTAAAAGATATAGCTAAACTAAACTTTAAGAATACAGAAAGAATACTTCATACAATGATATATTAAAATAAAAAGAACTTAACTATTTAACTTGTTAAGTTCTTTTATAAAGTTCTTACTCTTTAAATATATTCCTGTATATCTATCATAATAATCATCTAAAAATGTATTTATTTCTTTAGATACTTCATTACTTACATCTAACTTTGTTATTTTATTAATATCTACATAATAGAATAATCTAATCATTTTAATAGTCTTATCACTAACAATAATATCATCATTTTGATAACAATCTCTACATACATATCCTCCATGTAGTGATGATATAGTTATTATATCTTTAGTAGATCCACATATACTACAAGAATCTACTTCAGGAGATACTCCTAAATAATTCAAATACTTTAATTCTAATATATTAGTAATTACTAATGGATTATATCCTTCTTCTATCTTTATAAGTGATGCTTTTAATAATTCATATATTTCTTCATCATCATTTTCTTTAATAACTTGATTAGTTAATTCTAATATAAAAGAAGCATATGATATTTTTTCTAAATCAGAAAGTATTGTAGGAAAAGAATTAATTACATCTACCCCTATTAAAGTAGATAAACCTTTTTCTTTATAATAAATATGAAATGTTCCATAAACTAATTTTCTACTTACACCTCTAAGTTTACTTTTTAGGTTTCTAGATCCTTTAGAAATAACTCCTATTAGACCATACTCTTTAGTTAAAACATTTAATATCTTACTAGATTCACTATAATTAGTCTCTGTTAAAACTATTCCTTCTGTTTTCTCTATTTTCATTATCATCACTTCTTTTTATTTCTTGTAATAAATTATAATACTTTATATTACCTGTTTTTTTAAATAAATTCCAAAGTATTTCATTCATTAAAATCACCTCTATATTTATATAGTGGTGAATTTTTTTATAAATTATTCATCTTCTTTTAAACCTAGTTCTAAGAAATACTTTTCTTCATCTCTCCAATTCTTTAAAGTCTTTACATAAGTTTCTAAATAAACTTTTTTACCTAAGAATTTTTCCATATCATGCCTAGCACGAGATCCAATTTCTTTTAACATAGATCCATTTTTACCAATAATAATCTTCTTTATATTATCTCTATCTACTACTATTAATACATTTATATTAACAATATCATTTTCCTCTTCATAACTTTCTACATAACAAGTTACTGTATGAGGAATTTCTTGTTTAGTTAATTCTAATACTTTTTCTCTTACAAACTCAGCCATTATAAACCTAGTAGTAACATTAGTTAATTCGTCTTCTTCAAATATTTTATCAGTTTCTGGTAAATTATTTTTTAAACATTTAATTAAATCATTTAAATTATTCTTTTTAGCTGAGATTGGTATTATTTCTTTAAAATCATATAAGTCTTTTAATTCATTTATTTTTTCTAATAAAATAGTTTTATCTTTAACTAAATCAACTTTATTCAAAAGTAAGAATACTGGTATATTAGAATCTTTTATTTTATCTAATATAAACTGATCTCCCTTACCAAATCCTTTAGAAATATCTACTAAAAATAATATTACATCTACTCCTTCAGTATTATTATAAGCTTTTTTATTAATTAAATTACCTAATTTATGAGTAGGTTTATGAATACCAGGAGTATCTATAAATACTATTTGAGAATCATTATCATTATAAATACCTTGTATTATATTTCTAGTAGTACCACTAACATTAGAAGTAATAGCTAATTTCATATCTAAAATACTATTTAATAACGTACTCTTACCTACATTAGGTCTACCTACTATACTTACAAATCCACATTTCATAATATCACCTTTTATATAATTTCTAACATATGAAGAAGTTTAGGAACAAATATCATTAATCCTGCAATACTAGAAATAACAGCCATTATTAATACTCCTGCAGCAGCTGTATCTTTAGCAGCTTTAGCAAGTGGATGTTTCTTAGGAGAAGCTAAATCTACTACATATTCAATAGAAGTATTAAAAAACTCTGCCATTAATACTAAACATATTAATACTAAACATATTAACCGTTCTACATAACTTATTTTAAATATAAATCCACATATGATTACTAAGATTGCAATAGCAGTATGTATTCTCATATTTTGTTCACCTAAATAAGTTTGTATTACTCCCCTAAATGCATACTTAAAACTATTTCTTAATTTTTTCTTATCTACTTTTATAATTTTATCTTTTGATTCCACACTCATCTAATACTGCCTCCTGTTTTTTAAACATTACTTCTTCCTCTTCTTTAGTCTCATGATCATACCCTAATAAATGATAAAAACCATGTACTGCTAAAAAAGATAATTCTCTTTTTAAACTATGATTATATTCTTTAGCTTGTTCTCTAGCTTTATCTATAGAAATATAAATATCTCCAAGTACTCTTACTTCATCTCCCACTATAATACTATCATCATCTTCTAAAGCAAAAGTAATTACATCAGTTTCTCTATCTATATTTCTATATTCTTTATTTAAATTATGAATATACTCATTATCAACTATAATTATATTAAAACTAATATTTTCCAATTTCTCTTTTTTAACTGCATAGTCAATAACTTTTTTTACTTCATCTATTTCATCTATATTAGTATTTGTGTTATTAAAAAACTCTATATTATTCATTAAAACCTCCTACAGTAACATAAATAATCCAACTAATATTAATATCGCAACAACATCAAGTAGTATTTCATTTTTGAATATCTTAGGTAATCTACTCCAAATATTACTTAAAATATAATATAGAAGAAATCCTGATATTCCACCCAATATATTAAGTAATATATCATCTACATCAAATACTCTACCTATTAACATTTGAACTACTTCTATAGAAACAGAAGCAATTACTGTTATAAATAAAGGTAATCCTATTTTATCACTCTTTAAATAATAACTAATAAAGAATCCAAATGGTAAAAACATTACCATATTACCTAATACATTCTTAAAGAATAATTTACTACCAATATCATATCTAAATATTTCTCTAAATGGTATAAAATTATTAGTAGCCCAAGATACATCATCTTGATAAGTAACTACTTGGAATAAACATAATATATATACAATAAAACTAAGCATTAATAATTCTTTATATATTACTACTTTTTCATGATTTTTAAATAAATAAGCAAGTCTTGTAGAAGCAATAATAATAACTGAGATTATTATCATAGGCCAAGTAAATTTAACTACACCTTGAATTGTACTAGAAAGTGGTCCCAACATAATATCACTACTCCTTACTATTCTTATTATTCTCTATATTTATATCTATATTATTAATACTCTCTGTATCAGTAATATCTTCTTTTACTTTATAAAATATATCTACTATTATTTTACTATTTTTTTGATACTTTTTCAAAACCTTTTTAGATATTATATATTTACCTTTCATTTTATTATCAGCTATCTTAATAGCTTTTTTATTTATAGTATTTAATTTATATTTTATGGGTAACTCCACTTCTACATTATACCATACTTCTCCATATACTTTACCTAAAGCACACTTTTTCTTAACTATTTTTTCTTTATTATGTATAAGACCACTAATTATAACATCACCCTTAGATACATAATCTAATCTTTTTTTAACTACTTCCCCACTATAAGCATCTATATCCAATATCATTGCACTCTTCTTAGCTATTATATTTTGTAATGGACATTTCTTATCTTTAATCTTTTTCTTTCTTTGCTCTACTCTAACTATATATTTAGTACCAACCTCTTCTATTTCTAACCACTCAATATTATTATTTTCTTTTTTTAGTATTTTTTCTATTATTTTTTCTTTATTTTTATAACTTTTCTTTAAATAGAATCTTCTAATACCATATTTATTTAAATCTTCTTTAATAATATTCCTAATCTTTTTATTAGAATGTATTATATCAATAGAAAATATAATATTACTTAAAAATATATTTATAATAATACCTAGTATAAATGCACATATAAAAATAAAATATTTATTAAATAAATAATTTAATTTATTTTTACCATATCTATTAAGTATTTTATATTTATATTTCTTCTTTATTTTTTTATAACCAACTTCATCTACTATAACTATTACTTTATCTTTATAATTATCTATATCATATAGATATATATTATCTTTAATTAATTTATCTAATACATTTCTACCAGTAATTAATAATTTATATTTATTAATCATATTTAACCTCTATACTAGATATTTTACCTTTTACTAATATTTCTTTATCAAGTAATTTTTTTAATACTAAATCATTACCTTTAATAATAATTTTACCTTTATCTATTTTAAAAGATATATTAGTATTCTCTAAAGATATTATTTTATTATAATTAATTACATATAATTTATCTTTAAATAAAGTTAATCTAAATTCTTTATCCATAATATAATTTCTAATCTTATTTATCATATAATCACCTAATAAATTATATGAAAAAAAAGACTATTTAGTCTTTATTGTAATTTAGAACGGATTAATTCACTAACCTTCTTCATATCATATCTACCTTTTACTTTAGGAGTAACCATTCCCATAACCTTACCCATATCTTTCATACTTTCAGGTTTAACTTCATCAAATACATTATTAATTATTTCTTCTACTTCTGTATCTGATAATTGCTCTGGTAAATAATTCATTAATATATCAATCTCACTTTGTGTCTTTTCAATTAAATCTTTTCTATCACCTTTTTCAAACTCAGAAATAGAATCTCTTCTCATCTTAATTTGTTTATTAACTATATCTATTAATAAATCATCATTTTCACACCTTTTATGATCAATAACTTCTTGTTTCATAGCTGCCTTAACCATACGAATTACAGTTAATTTATCTTTATCCTTTGCCTTCATAGCTTCAATCATATCATTATTTAACTTTTCTACCATATTATTATCTCCTTCATTAAAAGGGACTTATTAGTCCCTGTTATTTCTTCTATTTCTTTTTTGAGAATTCTTAATTCCCTCTTTTTTAGCTTTTCTTCTTTTTACTCCTGGTTTATCATAAGCTTCACGCTTTTTACATTCTGAAGGGACACCGTCTCTAGCCACTTTTTGTTTGAACTTTCTTAGTGCTTGGTCTAAATTACCATTCTTTACTGTTACTTGAGTTGCCATCATTATCCCTCCCTTCGCATCAACTACCAACAATTATATCAAATATTCCTTTACTTTTCAACATTTTTTAACATTTTTTTAATACGAAAGAGCATCCTATATGTTTTTCGTCAATACCACATAGACATAGGTACTATATTAGTAACTAAAAGAGTCAACAAAAATAATAGGATTATTCCTCATTTCAATATGACCACTTATAGCAATTTCTTTACCCTTTAAATTTTTTATATCACCATAATTCATAGATTTAAAATTAACAGGAATATAATCATAATTACAAAATATATGATTATATACTTTTAAATATAGTGTTAAGATTTTATCATTTTCAAAGTAAGTAATATTTGATGATACTTCTCCTATTAAAACTATTTCATTCATATAATACCTCCTTTCGTCATGTAATATATGTTAAGACATTTAATTAGTCAAAGTATTAATTTTAATTTTTTATTGCTTAATATTATTGAATTTTAATTTTTACAGTAGAAATTTTAAATTTTTGAATTAAAATAGGCACAAAAAAACAAGTTTTAAACTAGAGATAATATTTATGAACATATGTAGTGTCAATAATAAATTACTTAAATATAATATATTGAAAGGAGTAGATTTTTTATGTACGGATGTGGAATGCCTTGTAATAACAATAATAATGGTTGGATTTGGCCTATCTTTATAGTAATCATTATATTATTCTTTGTTTTCTGGGGAAATGGTCAAAACAATAATATCTAAGCAATAAAAAAAACCGTTAAATAACGGTTAATGTCTAAGTGGCGTCCACGACAGGATTCGAACCTGTGACCGATCGCTTAGAAGGCGATTGCTCTATCCAGCTGAGCTACGCGGACATTTAACTGACAAGTAAAATTATACAATAAAAGTACTTATATTTCAAGTACTTTTTATTTTAAATCTTTCCTACCTACTGTATTTATATTTTTTCCATCTACTTGAAACATTACTTGATTCACATCATAATTATCAAATACAGAATAACTAATAGTATATAAAACTTCTTCCATTACTTTACTATTACCATCAAATAAATATTTATTAAAATTTAAAAACATAATATTTTCTTGTTCTTTATAATTAATTAACTTAGTATTAGAATTTAAAAAGCTCATTAAATTATTTTCATATATATAACTAGTAGTTAACTCCTCCACTATTATTTTAATCTTATCTCTACTATCATTTACATATTTAGTTACTGGTACATAATAATTATTATTGCCAGATTTATTTATATAATAGATAACTACTTTATTAATATTATCTCGAGATGATAAATTATACTCTTTATTTATACCTATCTTTTTATCTAATATTTTAGGTAGTTCTTCTTTAGTATTAGGATATTTATCTAATACTTTATTATTTACTAATATAATTACTCCATCTATATCATCCAAATCTAAAATACTATATACTAGTCCTGATATAATTTGTTTTTCTTTATCTACTTTCATATTTAAAAACTCAGATGAAAAGTTTAAAGTAACTATTTTATTATTAATACTCATATTTAATAATTTAGTATCCTTAGGTATTATAGCTTTTAAATCATTAGAAAACTTAGAAGATTTACTAATAGTTAAATTAGATATAATCTTTTTTATCTTATCTTCTATATTTTTAGAATCCAATAGTATTTTAGCTTTTACTAAGTAATTATCATTATTAAGTAAATATATATTATTAGTATATAATCCTGTAGTATTTTCTACTTCTAGGTTTGTTCTTAAAACATTATTATTGATAGTATTAGGTATAGAATACACTACTAATAATATAAATAACGATAGTGTTGTGATAAATATTTTTCTAATAGCTTTAGTCTTTAGCATCTAATCACCCAGTACATAATATGAAAAATCGTACTAAAATAGTACGATTATAAAGATAATTCTTGTAATTTTAATAATTCTACTACTGCAGAAGCTCTACCATTTACTCCAAGTTTTTGCATTACATTAGAAATATGATTTCTAACTGTTTTTTCACTTATATTTAGAATACTTGCGATATCTTTAGTACTTTTATTTATTATTAAAAGTTCAAAAACATCTCTTTCTCTTTTTGTTAAAATGCCCTTTGTCATTTTAGCATCACCTAAAATATTCTATGTATTAGTAATATTTTGTTGTATGCATTTGACTAATTTACGATTTTTGAAATTTAACAGTTATATATAATTTATCTTTATTATCCTTTTGAATAAGACGCATGATATTATTTGCCAGTGCATTATCATGTTTACTAGATACACACACAACTGAGACATTAGTATTATCCATCTTTACAAAACAATCTAACTTATGTTCTTTTTTTATTCTTTTCTCATATTCTTCTTCCCTACCTTGAACTTCATTTAAGTATTTTAATTTTTCATAAGCATTATTTTTTTCTGTACTACTAACTTCCTCATCTGTTAATTGTTTTTGTAATTCTGCTTTCTCTGACTCTCTTTTTTCCTCCAGACTTACTCTCATTGCTTTAAGAGAAGATACTTCTTTTACTGTTTTTTTAGGATTTTTCTTATTATTTACTATATTATAATTAGATTTTAATAAATCATTAGGCATAGTTACATAATATATACTTAATACCAATATTAAAGTAAATAATGTTAAAAACCATAATTTTTGTTTATTAATCATACGACTCCTCCTTTTTCTATTACAATATATGTGCAAAAAAAAAGAATATTCAAAATATTCTTATATTTTTTTACCACAATGTGGACAGAACTTAGCAGATTTATCTACTTCCTTACCACATTCACCACAGAATTTACCTTTTTTAGTAGAAGTTTTACTATTTCTTCCTAAAATAGGATCCTTCATTGGAGTAGCACCTACATATTTACTTTTACCAATACCTAATGCGAACATGAAGAATGGTTTTAAGAAATAAAGTCCAACTGCCCATCCATCTTCCTTTCCATAACTTCTAGCAGTACTTACTGCCATGATAATTGCAAAATATATTGATACAGCAAAATTTAATAATCCAAACAATATAACGAAAATAGTTAATCCCCAAGCATCTGGATATGAAGTAGATACAGAATTAAATACTGCTGATGCAACTGCAACTACAAATGAAACTACAATCCACCATGGATTAACTCCTGTTACTTTACACATAGTGTAAAGATTATATACTGGAATTAATGACTTCCATCCTTTCTCTTTTGCTTTTTCAAACATTTTCCATTGTCCTATAATACCAAGTACTAAAGCTGTTATTGCAATACAAGATATTAGTATCATAAACATTATGAAAAATACCATAAACATTCCTGCAAGTAGATATTCTGCATCAGTATACATTACATTTAATAAACCACTCATATTTTACCTCCTTAATTCAATAGTTTATTTAAAGCTTCAATTAACCCTAATTTTCCATATGGATAAGTCAATGAACCTTGCATATATGCAATATATGGCTCTCTAATTGGTCCATCACAAGATAATTCAATAGATGATCCTTGTATAAATGAACCACTAGCCATTATTACCTTATCTAAATATCCAGGCATAAGAGATGCTTCTATAATAGCACTTGAATCTATTGCTGAACCATTCTGTATACCTCTAGTAAAATTAATTAATTTATCTTTATCATTAAATATAATACTTTGTACTATATCAACTCTATCATCATTATATTTAGGTTCAACATCATAACCTAACTCTTCCATAACTTTACTAGTTAAAATAACTGTTTTTAAAGCTGAACTAATTACACTAGGTGCCATATATAAACCTTGTAATATTTGCTTATTAATACCAAGTGTAGGTCCTACATCCTTACCTTCTCCAGGTAATGTTAATCTCTCAGCACATAGTTTAATTAAATCTTTCCTACCTACTATATAAGCACCATTAGGAGCAATTCCTCCTCCTAAATTCTTAATTAAAGAACCAACTACTATATCAGCTCCTACTTCAGTAGGTTCTAATTTATTAACCATCTCACAATAACAATTATCTATCATAATAATTATATCACGATTTATATTTTTTATAAACTTAATTACTTTTTCAAGACTTTCTATACTGATACTTTTTCTAGTAGAATAACCTTTACTTCTCTGTATTTCTATTACTTTAACTTTATGATTTTTTATATAATTTTCTATTTTATCATAATCAAAATCATCATTAACTAATTCTATTTGATCATATTTAACTCCATAACTTTTTAATGAACTATCATTATCTACTATACCAATAACTTCATCTAATGTATCATATGGCTTACCTGTAATACTTAAAAGAATATCATTAGGTCTAAGTAATCCAAATAAACATACTGTTAAAGCATGAGATCCAGATATAAATTGACTTCTAACTAAAGCATCCTCACATTTAAATATATCTTTAAATATATCTTCTATTATATCTCTACCCATATCATTATAACCATATCCAGTAGTAGAGTTAAAATGTGACTCTAACAAATTATTCTTATGAAAACTATCTAATACTTTATAACTATTATATTCACATATTTTATCTATTTTCTTAAATTCATCTAAGCATTTATCTTCACAAGAATCAACTAACTTAATAATATCTTCTCTATCCATTATATCTACCACCATCTACTTTAATAATAGTATCATTTATATAACTAGCTTTAGAACTAACTAAAAACACTACTACTTTAGATATTTCTTCTACAGTACCAAATCTATTTAATAATATTTTTCTCTTTTCTTTATCTATTTGATCTATAGATAAATCTTTATTCATATCAGTCTTTATCCATCCAGGACATATACAATTAACATTTATATAAGGCGCAAACTCTATTGCCATATTATGAGTTAATGAAATAACACCTGCTTTAGAAGCATCATAATCAACACTCTCTGGATAATATGAATCTATCGCATTAGTTGAAGAAATATTAACTATTTTCCCCATTTTATTTTTTTTCATAATTCTACCTACATATTTACTACATAAATAAGTACCAATTAAATTAACATCTACAATATGTCTAAAATTTCTAATACTTTTATCCATAAACATACTATCTTTACATATACCAGCATTATTAACTAATATATCTATTCTTCCAAATGTATCAGTTATAGTATCAACCATACTAATAACTTCTTCCTCTTTAGAAACATCACACTTAATACATAATACTTCTACATTATAATTTTTCTTTATATAAGATACTACTTCTCTAGCTTCCTTTTCATGAGTCTTATAATTAATTACTACATTAATTCCAACTTTAGCAAGTTCAATCGCAATACTTCTACCTATACCTCTACTACTACCTGTAACTAACGCAACTAAGTCCTTCATATCACCAACTCCATTTACAAGATTATTATATATTAAAAACATAGAAAACTCAATCATATTTGTAATGTATATAATATTATGATAAAATCTAAACAAGGTGTGATAATATGTATATAAAAATTAATAGAAAGAAATATAAAATAGTAGAATTAACTAAATTCTGGGATAGATTTAAAGGTCTAAAATTTAATTTAGAAAAATTAGACCATATAATTAAATTCCCTCATAAGAAGTTTGTTAGTACTGATTTTATATGTCAAAAAATAGATATTATATTAACTGATAAAGATGAAAAAATACTATACATCTATGATGAATTTGAAACTGAAAAATATATATTTCCAAAAAGAAAAGTATATAATGTCTACTTTTTCCCAGTAGGTCTTTCTAAACACTTTGAAATTGGAGATACTTTAAATATAGAAGAAGATAAAAAAAAGAAATAGTTTATTCTATTTCTTTTAATTATCTCTTACTTTAGCTTTATGTACTTCTTCTACTTTATCTATTATTCTATTAAATACTTCCATTACTTCTTCATCTGTTAATGTTTTGTTTAAGTCTACAAATGTAAGTTTAAATGCAATAGATTTTTTATTAT
>JAFWNS010000035.1 GCA_017510225.1 Bacilli bacterium | reverse complement strand
ATTCTACTCCTATTTTATAAATAGAATTAGGATTACCTATAAACTTTTTATTTACTTCTACAAAAGTATTTAATACTTCTTCATTTACTGGAGTAGTAGCACTATAATCTAAATAAATCACTATATCACTTCCTATTTATTAGTGTCATTATAATAAACTCTTTCCGCAATAGATTCAGATATTAAATCTAAATCTTCTAATTCTTCTTCATTAAGAATATCTTCTATTTCTAATAAAATACTCTTTAAAGAGTTTTTATTTTTATAATCAATATTATATTTATTTAATATTTCTATTTCTTTTTTACTAAGAAATATACCATTACCAATATCCTCTAAAAAATTAGATTTTAAATCTAATTCGTTAGCAACTTCTTTTATATAATCATCCATCATTTGCATGAATACCCATAATTTCTAAGTCTAGTAATTAAATTAGCTTCTGTATATTTATCTTTTACAGTTAAACTAATAACATCATTACTTTTAGTATTAGAAATAATTTCTAATTCAACATCATCATTATAAATAGCAGTTATATCATTTAAAATAACTGTTTGATTTTTATCTAGAGTGATAGTTGCGATAACACTGTTTCCTTTAGTTTCTATTTTAACATCTTTACCTAAGTACTTATAAGCTCCTTTTAAAGCAGATTTCATACTATTAAGTCTTTTTTCACTAGATAATTCATCTGGTAATATAATTTTCTTTTCCACTGTTAATGTGGATATTTTATTTGAATCTAGTGTTGTTTTTAGTTCTTCTTCTACTTTAATATTTTTATCAAAAGTAGTTTCTTTACTACATTCAATATATGGTTGTTTTATATGAGTAAATAAATATACTATTATTCCAATAATTAAAACTGTAAGTATAATTGGAAATACTTTATTTTTTCTTGTATTCATAAGATCACCTCTTTTCTATATATTAACACATTTTATAGAAAAAAACACCTAATTGGTGTTTTATATGATATCTATTTTTTTCTTATTAGAAGTTAATTCTTTTTTAGGAACAGTTATATTTAACATTCCATCATTAAATTTAGCTTCTATACTATCTTGATCTAAATCACCTAGATAAAATGATCTTTTATAGGAATTATATGATCTTTCACGACGAATATAATTTCTATCTTCATTTTCTTCGTTGTTTTCTATGTTTTTTTCTGCTTCAATAGTTAAATATCCATCATCAACTTCAATAGATATATCTTCCTTTTTAAAACCTGGAATATCCATTTCAATATGATAATTACCATCTTTTTCATAAATATCACATTTCATATTATCATTTCTTCTACTAGGCATAAAATCATCAAAGATATCATCCAAATAAAATCTTCTTGGAATTAAAT
Organism: Bacilli bacterium; assembly: GCA_017510225.1. Lineage (GTDB taxonomy): Bacteria > Bacillota_I > Bacilli_A > RF39 > UBA660 > CAJMSU01. The sequence goes on along the minus strand of JAFWNS010000035.1, from coordinate 3,633 downwards.
CCATAACCATCATCTTCCTTTCTATTTATGTTATAGCACATTTTTTAGCACTTGTCAAGTATGAGTGCTAATTATAGTGTATGCAAAAAAGACTATTTCTAGTCTTCCCATTTCCAATTTTTAATAAACGGCATGTCTTCTCCATATTCATGGATGTATGCTTTATGTTGTTTTAACATATCATCACACCAATCCATTAATACTTGAGAAGTTCTTCTATATCTTGGTATTTCTTTAAGAGCAGATTTTACTAGGTTAAATCTATCTATTTCATTTTGTACTCTTATATCGAATGTTGTAGTGATTGTTCCTTCTTCTTTATATCCATGTACATGAATATTTCTATTTGTTCGTTTATATGTTAATTGGTGTATTAATGAAGGATATCCATGGAAATTAAAGATTATTGGTTTATCTTTAGTAAAGATTGCATCATATTCTTCGTCACGCATTCCATGTGGATGTGTTTCATTAGATTGTAATTTCATTAAATCAACTACATTAACTACTCTAATTCTTATACCTTTAACTGACTTCCTTAAAATACTTACAGCTGCAAGTGTTTCTAATGTTGGAGTTTCTCCAGCACATGCCATAATAACATCTGGATTACCATTATCGTTACTTGCAAAATCCCATATACTTAGACCTTTTGTACAATGTAATTTAGCTTGAGCTCTTGTTAACCATTGTGGTCTTGGATGTTTAGATGCTACTATAACATTTAGATAATTCTTTGTTCTAATACAGTGATCAAAACAAGATAATAAACAGTTAGTATCTGGTGGTAAATATAATCTTACAACATCAGCTTTTTTAGTTGCGACATGATTTAAGAATCCTGGATCTTGATGAGTATATCCATTATGATCTTGTTGGAATACATGTGATACTAACAAATAATTAAGTGAAGCAATTGGTGCTCTCCAAGGAAGATCATTACTTACCTTTAACCATTTAGCATGTTGAGATGCCATAGAATCAACTATTCTAGTAAATGCTTCATAACTATGTATAAATCCATGTCTTCCTGTTAATAAGTAACCTTCTAACATACCTTGACATAAATGTTCTGATAGATATGAATCCATTATTCTACCATTTTTACTTAAATGGTCATCTCCTTTTAACTTTTTATAGTTCCAAGTTCTATTTTCATATTTAAATGAATTATTTAATCTATTAGACATTGCTTCATCTGGTCCAAAATATCTAAAGTTTTTATGATTTTTATTTAATAAGAATACATCTCTTATATAATTACCTAATTCAATTGTATCTTGAGCTACTTTTTCTCCTGGATGTTTAATATCTAATGTATAGTTTTCCCATTTAGGTACAATTATATCTTTTAATAGTAATCCACCATTAGCATATGGACTATTTCCCATACATTTAGATAGTGGTGGGCATAATTCTTTTAATTCTTTTTTTAGTTTACCCTCTTCATCAAATAATTCTTCTGGGTGATAACTCTTTAACCATTTTTCTAATAATGGTAAGTTTTCTGGATGATCTTTTGTTATTGGAATTGGTACTTGATGAGCTCTAAAACTACCTTCCATTTTCTTATTATCTACTTCTTTAGGACCAGTCCATCCTTTTGGTGTAGTAAGTACTATTACTGGATATCTTCCTGTTCCTTTTTCTTTTACTTTTTTAATATCTCTGATTGCTTTATCTAATGTTCTAGCCATATCATCATGAAGTTTTGTAGGAGATTTCCCTTCTACAAAGTATGGCTTCCATCCATATCCATAGAAGAAGTCTTCTATTTCTTCATCACTCATTCTTCCAAATATTGTTGGATTAGCTATTTTATAACCATTTCTATGAAGAATTGGTAAAACTGTTCCGTCAGTTTTTTTATTTAAAAATTTATTAATATGCCAGCTTGTAGCAAGTGGTCCTGTTTCTGCTTCTCCATCTCCTACTACACAAGCTGCAATTAAATCTTTATTATCTAGGACTGCTCCTGCAGCATGAGCTAGAGAATAACCTAGTTCTCCACCTTCATGAATAGAACCTGGTGTTTCAGGTGCAACATGAGATGAAATTCCTCCAGGAAAGCTAAATTGTTTACATAACTTTTTAAGTCCTAATTCATTTTGAGTTATTTCAGGATAATATTTAGTATAAACTCCTTCTAAATAGTTATTAGCAACCATAGCTTGTCCACCATGTCCTGGACCTGATAAATATATCATCTTTAAATCAAATTTTTTAATTATTCTATTAAGATGCATATAAATAAAGTTTTGTCCTGGAGCAGTACCCCAGTGTCCTACTACATTAGGCTTAATATCATTAATAGATAATTTTCTTTTTAATAATGGATTATCAAGTAGATAAAGTTGAGCTACTGATAAATAGTTTAATGCTCTAAAATAAGCATTCATATTTTCTAATTCTTTTTTTGTTAGTGCCATAATTTCCTCCTCTTTATACTCCTACACTTTTTGTTTCAGGTAAAGTAGATGCTCCATCTATTACAATACCTTGTCCTGTTATATAAGATGATTCATCACTGGCTAAGAAAGCAGCAAGTTCACCTAATTCTTCTATTGTTCCAAGTCTTCCCATAGGAATACCTGCAGCTATTCCATTAACTACACTTCCTGGATCATTTGGATTTGTTTCTTTGGCAATACCTTCTACCATAGGTGTCATTATATATCCGGGCATAATAGCATTTACATTTATATTATTACTAACTAATTCCATAGCTAAAGATTTAGTAAATCCTAGTAACGCAGCTTTTGTAGTAGCATAAGCAACTTCTCCAGAATCTGCTACCATAGGTCCTGTTACACTAGATAAATTAACTATCTTTCCATATTTATTACCTATCATATAAGGTACTACTGCTTTAGTCATATTCCAAGTACCTTTAATATTAATATCAAAATGAAAATCTCTAACTTCATCAGTCATATTAACAAAAGTATCTAGTTTAGCAACCCCTGCATTATTAACTAATATATCAATTTTTCCTTTTTTAGAAATAACATCATTTACAATTGCTTGTAGCATATTTAAATCTCTAACATCAGCTTTATAACCTAATACTTTAGGATTATTTAATTCTTGTAAAGTATTAGTTATTTTATCAGAATAATCAATAATTACTACATCTGCACCGTACTTTAAAAATGTTTTAACTATACCTAAACCGTTACCCATTGCTCCACCTGTAACAATGGCAACTTTACCATCTAGTTTCACATTATCAACACCCTTCTATTATTCATTATAACATTTATTATTTATTTTCCAAGTAAAAAAGATAATCTTTTTAATTATCTTTTTTATTTAGAAATAACATCACATATTAAATTAGATATTTCTGTAGGATTATCAAGTGGTAATCCTGCGATTATTTTAGCTTCACTATAAAGTATTTTTGTATAGTTTTTAAATTCTTTTTTATCAGATTTATATAATTCTTGTAGTTTATTAGCTATTGGGTGATTCTCATTAATTTCTAGTATTGTTTCTGCTTTAATACCCATTTCATTAGGCATAGCATCAAATACTTTTTGCATCTCTATAGATACATCACCTTTACTAGTTAAACATACTGGATGAGATTTTAATTTATTAGTAAACTTAACTTCACTAACTTCTTTAATT
>JAFWNS010000034.1 GCA_017510225.1 Bacilli bacterium | reverse complement strand
TACCTCCGGGAACAACTATTATACGCTATTTATATATAATGTCAACAAAAAAAGAAACTTTTTTAAAGTTTCTTATTTATTGTCTTTTGTAAACTTATTAAACTTATTTATTTCAGAAGTTTCTAAGTTAGTTTTTGATAGTTTATCTATTAAAGTTTTTTGTTCTTTCGATAATTTTTTAGGAGTATAAACTTTAAACATTACAAACATATCTCCTTTATGATTATTGTGCTTATTGTTTATACCTTTACCCCTAATTCGTTGTTTATCTCCTCCATTAGTACCGGCTTTTATATTTAATTTTACATTACCATATAATGTTGGAATATCTTTCTTACAACCTAGAGTTGCCTCTGTAAGGGTAAGTGGTACTTCTAGGTAAATATCATCATTATCTCTTTCAAAATATTTATGTTTTCCTACTACAAATTCTAAATATAGATCTCCATTATGACCTCCGTTTGTACCAGGACTTCCTTTACCACTAACTCTTAATCTATCACCTGTATCAATACCAGCAGGTATATTAACAGTAATAGTTTTGTTCTTTTTAACTTTCCCTTTACCACGACATTTAGAACATTTTGTTTTATATGTTTTACCAAGACCATTACATTCTGGACAAGTACTTTTTGACATAAAGGAACCTAGAATAGTTCTTTGTTCTTGAGTTATAGTTCCACTACCATGACATGTAGAACATGTTTCTTCATCAAATCCACCTTTTCCATTACATTCTTCACAGTCTTCAACAACATCTAAATCGAATTTTTTATGAGTACCATAAACTGCTTCATCAAAAGATAAATCCATTCTCATTAAGATATCACTACCGCGAGTAGCTCTAGTACGGGAAGATCCTCCAAAGTCAAATCCTCCACCAAATCCTGATCCTCCTCCGAAGATAGAATCAAATATATCTCCAAAGTCAAAATCTGCTGAGTTGAATCCAGCTCCTCCAAAGCCATTAAATCCTCCTGCTCCACCTGGTCCTCCAGAATTTACTCCTGCATGACCAAATTGATCATAAGATTTTCTTTTAGATGCATCAGAAAGAACGGAGTAAGCTTCTTGAGCTTCTTTAAATTTCTTTTCGGCATCTGGGTTGTCTTTATTTAAATCTGGATGAAATTCTTTTGCTTTTTTACGAAATGCACTTTTTATTTCAGCATCTGTTGCATCTTTAGATACTCCTAATACGTCATAATAGTCTCTTTTTTCTGCCATATAATCACCTCTAGCTTATATTAACAATATTAAGGAAGTAGTAAATACTACTCCTTAATATTTTATTCTTCAATGTCTGCTTCTTCTACTTTATCGTCTTTCTTATCATCAGACTCTTCAGTAGATTCTTCAGTTTGTCTTTCTTTAGCAGCTTGTTCATATACTTTAGAAGCAAGTGCCATAGCTTTTTCTTGAACTTTTTCTTTTTCTTCTTTAATCTTATCGATATCGTCACCTTCTAAAGCTTTCTTAAGATCTTTAATTAAGTCTTCAGCTTCTTCAACTTCTTTCTTATCAGCTTTATCACCTAAATCTTTGATAGCTTTTTCAGTTTGGAATACCATTTGTTCAGCTTCGTTTCTAACTTCAGCTTCTTCTTTACGTTTTTCATCAGCTTCTTTATTTTCTTCAGCTTCTTTACGCATTTTTTCTACTTCTTCATCACTTAAATTTGTACTAGAAGTGATTGTAATAGATTGTTCTTTATTAGTACCTAAATCTTTAGCAGTAACATTAACAATACCATTTGCATCTATATCAAATTTAACTTCGATTTGAGGAACTCCTCTAGGTGCAGGTGGAATATTTGTTAATTGGAATCTTCCTAAAGTTTTATTATCTGGTGCCATTGGTCTTTCACCTTGTAATACGTGAATATCAACAGCTGGTTGATTATCAGCAGCAGTTGAGAATACTTCTGATTTAGAAGTTGGTATAGTTGTATTTCTTGGAATTAATGTAGTCATAACACTTCCTAATGTTTCAATACCAAGTGATAATGGTGTAACATCTAAAAGTACTATATCATTAACATCTCCAGTTAATACTCCACCTTGAATAGCTGCTCCCATAGCAACAACTTCATCAGGGTTAACTTCACGTGAAGGTTCTTGACCTAATTCTTTAGTAACTAAATCATATACTAAAGGTACACGAGTACTTCCTCCAACAAATATTACTTTATCTATATCTTTCTTAGTCATTTTAGCATCTTTTAAAGCCTTTTTAACTGGTTCGATAGTAGATTCTACTAAATCTCTAATTAAATCCTCAAATTTAGCTCTAGATAGTTCCATATCTAAGTGTAGAGGTTCTCCATCATCACCTTTAGCTATAAATGGTGCAGATATTTGAGTAGTAACTACTCCAGATAAATCTTTCTTAGCTTTTTCAGCAACTTCTTTTAAACGTTGCATAGCCATCTTATCTTTAGATAAATCTATACTGTTTTCTTTTTTGAATTCTTTTACTAAATAATCTATAATTTTTTCATCAAAGTCATCTCCACCTAATTTATTATTACCATTAGTAGACTTAACTTCAAATACTCCATCACCTAACTCTAGTATAGATACGTCGAATGTACCTCCACCTAAATCATATACTAGGATAGTTTGTCCTTCTTCTTTTTCTAATCCATAAGCAAGTGCAGCTGCTGTTGGTTCATTAATAATTCTTTCTACTTCTAAACCAGCAATCTTACCAGCATTTTTAGTTGCTTGTCTTTGTGAATCATTAAAGTATGCAGGAACAGTAATAACTGCCTTTTCTACTTTTTCACCTAAATAACTTTCTGCATAATCTTTAATATAAGATAAAATCATAGCAGAAACTTCTTCTGGTGTATATTTTTTACCATCTAGTTCTACTTTTTTAGAAGTTCCCATTAATCTTTTAATTGAAGATACTGTATTTGGATTAGTTAATGCTTGTCTTTTAGCAGCATCTCCTACTATTTTTTCTTTCTTTTTAAATGATACTACAGATGGTGTAGTTCTTCCTCCTTCTGGATTTGGAATAACCTTAGCTGCTCCAGCTTCCAATACTGCAGCACATGAATTTGTTGTACCTAAATCGATACCTATTATTTTTCCCATTAATCATCTCTCCTTTATTTTTGATTTATTTTTACTGAGGCAGGTCTAATAACTCTACCTTTTAATTTATAACCTTTAGCTAAAACTTCTAGAACAATATCATCATCTTTATCTTCTATACAGTCTGTTACTAAAGCTTCTTCTAAATTAGGATCAAATTCTTCTCCAACCCTATTAATTACTTCTACTCCAGCTTTTTCTAATATATTCATTAAATTTTGATATATTAATTTTACTCCATCAACAAATTTTGATTCTTCACTATTAGAAGCGATTGCTCTTTCAAAATTGTCTATTACTGGAAGTAATTCAGATATTAAGTCTTGATTAGCAAATTTCAATATATTAGCAGTTTCTTCATCTTTTCTTTTACGATAATTTATTAATTCTGCTTGGGCTAATCTAACTTTTTCATCTAATACTTTGTTTTCTTCTGTTAATTTAGAAATTTCTTCTTCTATCTTTAACATTTCTTTATTAACATCTTTTTTAGACTTTTTCTTAACTTCTTTATCTAAAGTCTCTACTTTTTCTTTTGCCATAATACCTACCTTTCTATATTCTCTTTCATGTATTCTAACATTGAAACAACTCGATCATATTCCATTCTTTTAGGACCTATAATCGCTAAAGTCCCTTCTTCTCCACCAGCATTGAATTTAGTTTTAATAACTGTAACATCATCATCTATATTAGATTCTTTTCCAATATAAACTTTAATGTTATTATCGGAATCTTCTTCAATATTTTGAAGTAAGTCTTCATCTTCTAATTTATTAAAGACATTCTTAATCTTATCAACATTACTAAATTCTGGTTGATTTAAGAACTTAGATTTACCTACAACATTAACATCATGATTTGTGAAATCATTAAACACATGATAGAAGGCATTATATAATTGTTCATGCTGTTTTACATATTTGCCTATAATTGGCTTGATTTCATACTCTAATTTAGTAGAAATCTCATCTATAGGAGTACCTACTATTAACTTGTTAATTAGACTAACAGTTTTTTTAATTTCTTCTAAAGACACTTCTTTTAGTTGAATATTTTTATGCTCTACATGTCCTTTATCAGTAACTATAATTACTATCATACTAACATCATCAATCGGAACTACTTCTATTTTTTTAAGAAGATTCTCATGAGAGGTACTACCAAGTACTACAGTAGCATAATTAGTCATATCTGATATAACCTGCAAACTCTTAGTTATTACATCAGATAAGGCAAGTTGCTGATTGTGAAATACTAATTGAAGTCTTAACATGTCTTCTCCAGTCATTTTCTTAGTTTCCATTAAGTTATCTACATAATAACGATAACCTTTTTCACTAGGAATTCTACCAGAAGAAGTATGAGTTTTTTCTAATAGTTGTTGATCCTCTAAAGCAGCCATTTCATTACGAATAGTTGCACTAGAACATTTTAATTTTTTACTAATTAATTTAGAACCTACTGGTTTAGCTAATTTAATATAGTGTTCAACTATTAACTTCAAAATCTTATTCTGTCTATCAGTTAACATAAGCAAACCCTCCTAGCACTTTATTTATATGAGTGCTAATTATATTCTATAATAAAAATTAGCACTTGTCAACACTTGAGTGCTAATTTTTTAAAAACTTTTTTAATTAGTGTAAATTGTACCTATCAGCATATCTAATACCTAATAAAGTTTCTTTCTTTTCAGGTCCGTTTAGTATTAAACTATATCCTCCAGTTGCACCTTTTACATAGATTTTATGACTTTTATAAGATCTAAAGTCATCATGATAATGCCATACTGCTATTTCGCTTAGATTATATGCTTTATCTAGTGTTAGTATTACACATTTTTCACTATCGGAACCAGATTTATTTTTTATACCATAGTAGTCTCCTGAGTCTTGTTTATCAAAAAACTTATCAATTATTTTGTTTTTATCTGCTTTATTATCATCAATATTAGTAGTTGGTTCAAAACTAAGTGTACCTTTACTAGTAATATCATTATTTTGATCATCAAATACTCTTAATTCTGTCCATATCATCCAATTGTTTTTACTACTTTTTTCTCCACAATCTTTTATATATCTAATATTATTTAATTTTGTAGATGTATTTACACTTAATGGATTAGTTTCACTATCAGATATTTTAGCTATTGTAAATTTACTGCGTTCTTTTAAATCTGATACATATCTGACTGCACTAAAATGTTTAATTGTTAGTTCCTCATCTTTACCTACTTCATCTTTACTAGGAAATGTTATATATGAAGACTCTTCATCGCTTTTATCTTTTAAATATACATTTATTTTATCGTCCTTTTTAAAATAAGCTGCTCCTGTAAATTTAACTTTAGTATCCCAAAGATTTATCATATACCAACCATCTTCTAATATAAATATTTCTCTACCATATTTATCTATTTCTTCATCATATTCAAATTCTTGATTAATTGCTGAATATCTATTTAATTCATCATCTATAACATAACTTAAACTCTTAGTATTTTTTCTTGCTGTACCTAAAGTACTCATAATTCCAATTACTAATAAAAATATTATTATAACTGATCCGTATAATAATGTAGATATTGCAAATCCCTTATTATTTAATCTTTTCATAGTATCACCTATCTTAATGTAATTTTATCATACTTGTTTTAATATTACTACCAATTTATCCTTATATTTCTTTTCTTTAATTACTCTATAATTACTAGAAAATACTATCTTATCTATATCACTACTTTCCGCAACTATAATTCCTTCTTTAGATAATAATTTATACTTATCTATTAATTCTATACTTTTTTCTATATAGTTTGTTTTATATGGAGGATCTAGAAATATAATATTGAATTTTATATTGTTATCTTTATAATATTCTAATGCTTTTTTATAATCAGTATTTAATATATTATAGTTTTCTATACCAATATCTTCTATATTCTTTTTTATAGTATTATATGCTTTTTTATTGTTGTCTACAAAATATGCATATTTAGAACCCATACTTAGTGCTTCTATACCTAGATTACCAGAACCTGAAAATAAGTCTAATACAACTGATTCATCAATATAATTTTGAATCATTGCAAATAGACTTTCTTTTATTCTATCCATAGTAGGTCTAGTACCATCTATATTAAAACCTAATATTTTTCTTCCTTTATATTTACCACTAATTACTTTCACTGACATTTTCTCCCGTTATTAATTTCTTTTAATTTAGTATTTATAGACATTATTAATAAATTTAAATCTGTTTCAGACTCTTTATATTTTTTAAATAATTCGTTATTATAAATTTCTTTTTTAATAGATTCTTTATTACTTATTTTATATTCATCAATTAATTTTAATAAATCTTTATTTTTTTCTATTTCTTTATTTAATTTATTAATTCTTATAATAACTTCTTCATTATTTAAAGCTGTTTTTAAATTGTCTATTTTTTCTAATAATTCTTCCATATATATATTTTATCATAATTATTTTAATACATCTATAAATGTAGAAATTAAATTAATATTTCTTGTTAAGTTATCTATTTTATCTATAGTGTTTAATTTATATTTATCTTTCATTTCTTTTTCCATTCTTTTTATATAATTATTATCTCTATTAAGGTATTTATACCAAAATGATTCTTCTCTTAAATATCTATAAATATTTGGATTGTTTTTAATTATATTTATTGTATACTTATCCATATTAATCCTCGAAGTATTTATACATTGGTCTAGGTTCATAATTATTATTTGTATTATTAGAACCTAATCCTATTTCTTGTAGTAAATTAATTGTTTTTTGAATATTTTTAATTCCTGATTGAATAGAATTCATGTCTATATTTTTTATAGTACTTATAAAATCTGATATTGTGGTTTGTTTAGTGTTTAAATATTCATTCCAGATAATAGAATCTTCTCCATATATTTCATATAATTCATATAGTTTCTGCCAACTAGTTTTACCTTCTATTATTTGATTAGCTAATTCTGTATGATTTCTAGCAAAGTTTTTAAATGATTCTTTTGACATAATATCACCTATTTAAGTATATGAAAAAAAGAGAAATAATTTTCTCTTTTTATTATTTTAAGAAATCATCTATAGTCATTAATCTATCATCTATTTCTTTTAGAGAAACAGTTTTCTTAATCTCTTCTTTTTTCTCCTCTTTAACTTCAGTAGTTTCTTTCTTTTTAGATACTTCTTTAGATAATAAATCTACTTTTATAAATACATCTTCTAATTTTTGTTTTGATATTTGTGTACCAGTAGAATATCTATCATTAATAGATAATTCTGTTACTTTAATATATTTTATTTTATTAGATTTTAATCCTATATAATTATTATTTTTTGTTATAAATGATTTTAATACTTTATATGGATTAGTTTTTACTTCTCTTAACAGTACTAATCCTCTTCTAGATCTAGTAGATAATTCAAATTCTGTTAATCTAATTCTTTTACCAGTACCTTTATCAGTAATAACAGAAATAAATTCATCTTCATTATAATCAAAGTTATTAACAGATATTACATGATCATCTTTTAATTTAATAGCTTTAACACCACTAGCTTTTACTCCTACTACTGGAATTTCATTAGTTTTAAAACTTAATCCATATCCAGAATCAGTAGTAATAAAGACAGCATCTTTTTCTTCTACAAAAACATCTATTACATAGTCATTATCTTTTAATTTTATACAACTAGTTGGTTTAGAATATCTAAGTAATTTAAAGTCAGATAATTTACTACGTTTAATCATACCATTATGAGTAGAAATAATTATATTCTTATCAGATTTAAAATCATATGCAGGAATAGATGAAACTACATCTTCATCAGAAGATATTTCTATTACATTACTTACATGTTTAGGCATATCTTTCCATTTTAAATCAGGTATTATATGTACTGGAATATGTAAGTAATTTCCTTTAGTAGTGAATACTAATAAAGTATCAGTAGTATTCATTTCATATAAACCTATTACATAATCATTTTCTTTAATAGTTAAATCTTCCATATTAGAAGCTTTATAAGATCTAAATGATGTACGTTTTATATATCCATCTTTAGTTACAACTACTACTACATCTTCTTTTTGTATCATCGCAGCAGTATCTATTTTAATTTCTGTTATTTCTTCTTTGATATCGGTAAGTCTTGGAGTAGGATATTCTTTTTTAACTGCTTTTAATTCTTTTTTCATTACATATTTTAAAGCATCTTCACTAGAAAGAATAGCTTGTAAAGCACTTATTTTTTTCTCTAACGCAGCTTTTTCTTCTTCTAGAGCAACTACATCTGTATTAGTTAATCTATATAATTGTAATGTGACAATAGCTTCTGCTTGCTCCATAGTAAAATCAAATTCTTTTACTAAGTTTTCTTTAGCATCACTTTTGTTTTTAGATGCTCTAATTACTTTGATTACTTCGTCTAGAATAGCTAAACATTTAATTAAACCTTCAACTATATGATATCTTGCTTTTGCATGTTTTAAATCAAATTCTGTACGGCGACGTACTACTTCTTTTTGATGATTTATAAATGCATCTAATGCTTGTTTAAGTCCTAATAATTTCGGTCTTCTATTTACAATAGATACCATATTAAAGTTATAACTTATTTGCATATCAGTATTTTTAAGTAAATAGTTAACTACTAAATCTATATTAGCATTTTTCTTTAAATCAATTACTACTCTAACATCACTTGCAGATTCATCTCTAACTTCGCTAATTCCATCTATTTTTTTATCTATTCTAATATCATCTATTTTCTTAACCATATTAGCTTTATTAGATTCATATGGAATCTCAGTAATTATAATCTGTTTCTTTTTTTCATCTATTTCATATCTACTTTTAATTATAATTCTACCCTTACCTGTTTCATAGGCACTTCTAATACCATCAAGACCTTCTACAATTCCTCCTGTAGGAAAATCTGGTCCTTTTACATATTTCATCAAAGTATCTAACTGACAGTTAGGATTATCAATTCTATGTATTGTAGCATCTATTATTTCATTTAAATTATGAGGCGGTATATTAGTTGCATATCCTGCAGAAATACCTTGAGATCCATAAACTAATAAGGCTGGAAATCTTGCAGGAAGTACAGTTGGTTCTATTGTTGTATCATCAAAGTTAGGAGAAAATTCAACTGTATCTTTATCTATATCTTTAAGCATTTCATTACTAATTTTAGAAAGTCTAGCTTCTGTATAACGATATGCAGCAGGAGAATCTCCATCTATTGATCCGTTATTTCCGTGCATATCAATATATGGAAGTCTTGTCTTCCAGCTTTGAGACATTCTAACCATAGCATCGTATATAGAAGTATCACCATGTGGATGGTAATTACCTATAACGTCTCCAACAGTCTTAGCACTTTTTCTATATCCTTTGTCATAAGTATTACGTTCTTTATTCATAGAATACAATATACGACGTTGTACAGGTTTTAATCCATCTCTTGCATCAGGTATAGCACGGTCTTGAATAATATATTTAGAATAAGATCCAAAACGTTCACCCATGATATCTTCTAGTGTATAGTCAAATATCTTTTCTATAACTTCCTCAATTTTTGTTTGCTTTTTTGGCATTATATCACCTACTATTTGTTTTTAATTCTTTTGGTCATAATCTTTTCTATAGCTTTTTCTTCACTATCTTCATAAATTGTAGTATAGTATGTTCTTTTTACATAATCATAATATTTATTTGCAAATTCTATATCTGGTGGATATAAAACTAAATTATTATTTTCAAATTCCTTGCACATAGCAATTGGAATATTAACTTCATATCCATCATCATTTTTAGATAATTCAATATTATAATACTGTTTATAATCTGCTTTTTCTGAATCATAATCTACTGGTGCGTCCAATGCTCTATATCTAGATTTAACATTTGATTCATCTAATCCATATTTACCATCATATGCACTCATACAAACATAAATATTATTAGTTTCTTCTACTTCAGTTTCTCTAATAGCTTTTTCTAATAACTGCTCTTCAGAAATATATGGTACTTCATATCCTTCTCTATCAGACATCTTTTTATATTCTTCTTGTAATTCTAAATACTCTTTTACATATATATCTTTTTCTAATTTATGCATTTTATCTAAGATATAAGTCATTTTATCCTTACTATCCATTAGTGATTCATATTTTTCTCTAAATTTTTTCTGTTCTTGTTCATTCATATTACCTATCCCCCAAACATTTAAATTTGATAATCATCTTCTAATGAGAATTCTACATTCTCTTCTATCCATTCCTTACGAGGAGGTACATCATCTCCCATAAGTATAGAAACACGTTTTTCTGCTAGTTGTGCATCTTCTATGTTAACTCTTATTAATGTTCTTGATCCTGGTCTCATAGTTGTTTCACATAATTGATCGGCATTCATTTCACCAAGACCTTTATATCTTTGTATATCGCATCGTTTTCCTTTAGATTTTTCTTTCATTTCTTCTATTGTATAAGCATATTCTACTTCTTTACCACTTTGTATTTTGAACAGTGGTGGAAGTGCAACAAATAGTCTTCCATCTTCTATTAGTGGTCTCATATAACGATAGAAGAATGTTAGAAGTAAACATTGAATATGTCCACCATCTTCATCAGCATCGCTCATTATAATTACTTTATTATATTCACAATCACTAATATCAAAGTTAGGTCCATAACCTGCTCCAATAGTATAAATCATTGTATTTATTTCTTCATTTTTTAATATATCTTCTTCTTTAGTCTTTTCTGTATTTAAAACTTTACCTCTAAGTGGTAAGATTGCTTGATATTTACGATCTCTTCCTTGTTTAGCAGATCCTCCTGCAGAATCACCCTCGACTAAGAATAATTCTTTTTTCTTTTTATCTTTACTCTGTGCAGGAGCAAGTTTTCCAGAAAGACTTCTTTCTTTGGCATTTTTCTTACTACCTTTACGAGCTTCAGCTCTTGCTTTACGAGCTGCTTCTCTAGCTATTTTACTTTTTAAACTCTTATTAATTAATTCAGTAGCAATAGATTTATTTTCTTCTAAAAATACTCTTAAATTATCACTAACTACATTTTCTACTACAACTCTTGCTTGTGGAGTACCAAGTTTACCTTTAGTTTGTCCTTCAAATTGTAATAGTTCTTCTGGTATTTTTAAACTAATTACCGCAGTTAGTCCTTCACGTACATCACTACCCTCAAGTGACTTTTCTTTTCCTTTAATGAAACCATTACTTTTAGCATAATCATTAAATACTTTAGTTAAAGCTGTTTTAAATCCTACTTCGTGTGTTCCACCATCTATAGTTTTAACATTATTTACGAAACTAACTATATTTTCATTGTATTTATCTGTATATTGAAGCGCTATATCAACTTCAATTTTATCTTTTTTACCATTTATAGATAATACTTTATGTAATGTGTTTTTACCTTTATTAATATCTTCTACAAATTCTTCTATACCACGTTCATAATGGAATTTGGCTCTTCTTTCAGTTTCTTCATCTATTACTTCTATAGTAATACCTTTAAGTAGAAATGCACTTTCTTGCATTCTCTCACATATTGTAGTAAATGAGAATTTTGTAGATGAGAATATTTCTTCATCCGGCATGAATCTTACTGTTGTTCCAGTACGATTTGTTGTGCCAACTTGTTTTAATGATTTATCTACATGGCCACCATTTTTAAAACTTATAAAATATTCTTTTTTATCTCTTTTAATGGTAACTTCCATCCATTTACTTAGTGCATTAACAACACTAGATCCAACACCATGAAGTCCTCCAGATACTTTGTATCCATCTGATTCAAATTTACCTCCAGCATGTAATACTGTAAATATAACTTCTGGTGTCGATTTACCTGATTTATGTGTTCCAGTAGGAAGTCCTCGACCATGATCTTCTACACTTATTGATTTATCAGAGTGAATAGTAATTTTAATATAATCACCAAAACCATTAATAGCTTCATCTATAGAATTATCAACAATTTCCCACACTAAATGATGAAGACCTCTTCTATCAGTAGAACCGATATACATACCTGGTCTTTTTCTAACTGCGTCTAATCCTTCTAATATTTTAATTGATGAGTCGTCATATTTTAAAGCCATTTATTATCACTCCTATACTCACATCTATTATTATACCTAATTATATATACTTTTTCAAACTTACTTTACTTAATTTTACGTAAATAAAAATAATTCTAAAGAATTATTTATTATTAATCAGCTTGTACATAATTTATATTAAAAGTTAAATTTAAATTTTGATCCTCTGTAGGCAGATTACTTTCTGTAATATCATCTCTATATTTAACTTTAATTACTATTTTAGAACTTTCATTAGCTTTTAAAATATCACCTTGTTTTATTTCTTGTCCATTTTCATAATTAACTGTGTACTCTAAGTATTGTTGTTGAGCTTCTGTTAAAGATGAATTAATTATACTATTTATTTTAGCATCTATTGTCCCACTATTTTTTACATCTACACTAAATTCATAATATTCTCCTGGTTGTTTTAATGGTACTTGAAAATTAACTATAGCTGTATCTTCACTTATAGTAGCACTACCATCAGTTATACTTCCTTCTTTTACGTTAATATTTTCAAAATGAACATTCCATGTGTTTTTAGATATTTTAGTTACTCCACCTAATGATAAACTACTATTTAAAAAAGAATAACCTACTCCTATAAAAATAGCTAAGAAAAACACTATAATTAAGTATGCAGAATGTTTACTAGCACCTAATAAACTTTTCTTTCTTATTTTTACCATATTAATCTCTCCTTTAATATGAAATCTTTGCTTTTTCTACCTCTATAGCAGGTCTAACTGCATATCCTTTGGCACCTACACTATTAGCGTTACGTACATTTAAATTACGATCATATCCACTAATACGCCATACTTGAGAAGCGTAGCTTGCAGAAAGATCTTCTAACCAATACCCATATAATAATGAATTGTCTGTATATTTAGTATTTTCTGCTAAATATATACATTTATTCAAATAATCTTTAGCAGTCAAATTACCACTACCACAAGCAGTTGCTATTTCATTATATGTTGGAAGTCTAGTAGCACGTCCTTCATAATTAAAATCTATATACTCTTTACCTTTTTCATCTTTTAATTTTCTAGTTGTATTAGTTAAAGATACATTAGGCCATGTATTACTTGATATTAACTGTGATAGTGCAGTAACAGGACCGTTTTTTCTAGGTGTATTACTTTTATCATAAGCATATGATGCATTATTAGTAGGAACCCCGTTAGATACGTTATTATAATATATTAATACAGCATAATTATTATCTGAAGCTAAATCAGTAAGATAATAAAATCTTTCTGTTGATGGGTTATATTCTTTATCTCCATTAACATCACAATCAAAAGCATCTCCTGATTTTAGTGTACCTTTAGTACCAATACTACCATATGTTATTTTATCTCCAGCTGCAATTCCAGCAGCTTTACAACCATTACCATCTTCACTATTACATGTTTCTTCATGGAGATTAGTAGCTCTTTTACAAACAATTGATGATTCATCTCCACCATCATCTTTTTCATGCTTTTTAACACTTACATTTCCATTTAAACTTAAATCACTACTTAAAAAGGCATATCCCACGCCTATAAACACTAATGTAATAATAATTGCTAATCCATATATAGTAGTTTTTTTATTCATAGGTATACCTCCTATAATATTATCTTGTTCTTAAATCTTTTGCTTTATCTATTAAATCTTCCATATTTTGTTTTCTATCTTTAATAAACTTTTCAATTGGTGTATCTCTATTAAATTCTTTTAATAAATAAATACTAACATCTTGATTATCTATTAATATAAAATTACAATAACTTCTTTCTTTTTTATAATATATTGGTTTTCTAATTTCTACTGATGCATCTATTAAATCTTCTATATTAGTAATAATCATTATATTCTTACCATCTAAATCTGGTATAGTACTAGTTTCTACTAAAATAGTATCATATCTTTTAAGCATCTTTTTTAAATTACTATTATATATTGATTCAATATCAGTCTTTTTAAATATGTGTAATAAGAAAATTATGAATACTATTGATAATATAGATATATCTATAATTAAATACTCATATAATTTCATATAAAACAAACATCCAGCACCTATTATTAAAATTAATAATAGTGCAATTAGTATTAATGATTTAGCCTTTTTTTTCATAAATAACACCTCTATTTAAGTTTTTCCTCTATTAATATACTAGGATAAGCTATAGCAGGTATTTTAAATATAACAACACCCTTAATATCTTTAAACTTTATTAAAACTTTATCCTCTGTATTATTAGCATCACCCTTAGTTATATAATAACGTTTTTTCTTCTTTTTTTCAATCCTAACAAGCCTATGTACTATATTTTTTCCTGAATCAGTGTAAACTATGACATCTCCTATTTTAATGTCTTGAGATTTTTTTATCTTGTGTACAAATACTGCATCACCTTTATTTATTTTAGGAGTCATTGATCCAGTAGCTATTCCAACTAAATAAAATGGGAATATTCCAGATACTAAACTTACTACTATTAAAATAAAGGCAATTATAGGTATATCTACCCATTTAAAGATAGATTTTTGCACTTCAAATTCTACCCCATTATAATGTTCGTTGATTGCTCTTGAACAATATAAATATAAGACGAATGGTAATAGTATTCCTATCATAGAATGTAAATATTCTCCTAGATTAGGAACAATAGGAATAACAAATACATATAAATCCATTACTAATCTATATATTAGAGCTGGTCTATAACCAACATTTACTGTTAAATAACTAAATACACAGTTTTTGATTATGATTGGTATAACTATGGTAGTTACTAATTTAAAGATTTCTGAGAAATTAAATACAGTCGTAGTACTAATATTGATTGCTAATTCAAATAGTATTAAAACAAATGTAATTAAATACATACTTTTTTTACTACTAGAATTACCATTTAATACTACATATCTATATATTTCTATACATGTTAATATTATTATTGGCGCAAATATATTATTTATTATTGAATATGGAGTTAATGAATATGAATTTTTTAAAAATCCAACTAATAATCCTAAGCCATATGATATTGTAAAAAATAATAGTATTTGCACTATTGTTATTGCATATATGTTCTTTTTTAATGGAGTTATTTTATCTTTTCTAAATCCAAAGAACATAATAGCAATAAATGTTATTATAAGTAAAAACGAAGCAGTAACGAACTCAGAGTATCTTAATAAATTTGTCACTATAAATAATCTATATACTGCTATATAGATTATAAATAGAAAAATACAAGTAAAATTTTTAAGCACCCTATTATTATTCATTTTTGCTCCTATTTAAATTATTCTTGTACAAAATTCATTGCAAAAGTTAAGTTTGCTTCTTGATCAGTTGTAGGTAATTGATCTGCTGCAAGATCTTTTTTATATTCAACTCTTACTTTTACAATTTTAACATGTTCAGAACCCAATTTATCATCTTTTTGAATTGGTGTTCCATCTGCATATGTAACTGTATATGTTATATATTGTTTTTGAGCTTCTGTTAATCCAGTTATAGTTGGTGTAGCTGCTAATTTTGCTGGAATTGTTCCTCCGTTTACTACATCTACTGTAAATTCATAATAATCTCCTGGTTTTTCAAGATTAACACTATAATTAACATCTGTTTTAGCTTCGTTAATTTCTGCTGGTGTAATTGCTTCTACACTTCCATTTGTAACACTTAATGTTGCAAAGTGTACATCCCATGTAGTCTTTTTAATTGCAGTTCTTCCTGAAATATTAAGTGTAGATGATAATGCTGCATATCCAATACTAATTCCTACTATTAATATTAAGATAGTTGCTACGACTAAATATGTGTTTGATTTCTTTTTCATATATAAAATCCTCCTCCATTATATATAACAATTATATATTAAATATAATATATATGTCAATTTTTATGTAAATAAAAAGGGAACTTTGTTCCCTAGTTTACATCATCTAATTTATTATATGTAACTTTTGCTAAATCCTTAGCCATATCTTTCATGTTATCAATAGCTTCAGGATTCTTTTTCATATACATATAACCTGCTACTCCCATACCTCCTAGAATAGCAGCCCACATCATTTTATTTTTAGTTTTCTTTTTCATATAATCACCTCTAAAATTAGTATGGTAATTATATTTATTTTTATTCATTAATTAATAAATCTTTAATAGTAGTTCTTCTAATTTCACTAGAATTATTATTAATCGCAATATTTAAAGCATTTATATCTCCAACTAAATATAGGCTCTTTTTACATCTAGTAACTGCAGTATATATAAGTTTTCTATATAACATTTTATTAAAATTTCTAACTAATGGAATAACTACTACATCAAATTCACTACCTTGAGCTTTATGTATAGATATAGAATATGCTAGTTTAAATTTATTAAAGTTTGCAGGAGTAAATTTAACTATATTATCATCAAAATCTATATATATTTCTTTTTTAGGTTTTGTTTTTATTAAATTAATAATACCTATATCACCATTATATATATTTTCATCTGGCATATTAGAAAGTTCTATTACTTTATCTCCTTCTCTATAAATAGTTTCTCCAATACTAATTTCTTTTTTAGAATTAGATTTTTTATTATATAGTTTTTGTAAATTAATATTAATATTATCTATACCATTAATAGTTTTATACATAGGCGCTAATATTTGAAAATCTTTATAAGATAAGTCTTTATATGTATTAGATATTTCTATAATATTAGACATTACTTCATCATTAGAACATTCTATAAAAGTAAGATCACTATTTTTATTTAGAATACTTTTATTTAATTCTCCATTTCTAATATCATAAGCTAAACTTAGTATATCTGAATCTTTTTCTTGTCTATATAACTTTTTTAATTCTACTACATTTAAAATATCACTAGTAATTAAATCATGTAATAATTGACCTGGTCCAACTGATGGTAATTGGAAATAGTCTCCTACCATAATTATTCTACAACTACTAGAAATTCCTTTTAATAGATTAGCAAATAAATATGTATCTATCATAGAAGATTCATCTATAATAACTAATTTTACTTTACTTTTATTATATTCATTTACTTGATATTTATTTGTTTCTTTATTCCATTTTAAAAATCTGTGAATAGTAGATGCAGGTGTATTAGTTGCTTCACTCATTCTTTTAGCTGCTCTACCTGTAGGTGCAAGTAGTGCAATATCTTCTAATAAATTCTTATAACTTAATTTATTGACATTTCTATATAATTCTACTATTCCCTTCATAATAGTAGTTTTACCTGTACCTGGACCTCCAGTAATAATTAAAAAATTATTCTTTATACTTTCTTTAATAGCTTTTATTTGATCAGTATTATATTTAATATTTAAATCTTTTTCTAATAAATCTATTTCGTCATTAATATTATTAACTTTTATTATTTCTTTATTATTTAATACTTTTATTCTTTTAGAAATTAATACTTCAGAATCATACATATCTCTTAAATAATACTTATCATTAACTTTAACTATATCTAAGTTTTTCTCTAAAGAAATTAATGCATCATTAACTAAATCATCTTCAATACGTTCTAGAAGAACTCTAGGAAGTGTATTTATGATTTCATCTTTAAATATATAACTATGTCCATATAAATTAGATATTTCATTCATTAAATATAATATAGAAGCTTTTACTCTAATAATATCTAGTTTTTTAATGCCACTTTGTAATGCGATATAATCTATTTTTTTAAAATTTAATTCATTTATATCTTTAACTAATCTATAAATATCTTTTTCTATAATACTTTTAGTATCGTTTTTATAATAATTATATATACTCATAGAATCTTTAGTATTAAAACCTAATTCATTTAAATAAATAATTATTTCATAACTAGATTCATATTCCTTTAATTTATTATGTAGTGTATCTACATTTTTCTGTGTTATTGTTGGGATTAATAATAAATTGTTTGGATTATTTAATATAATATTAAAAGTATCTTTTCCTAGAGTATCATATATCTTTTTAGCTTTCTTTTCTCCTATACCTTTAAATAGTCCGCTAGTTAGAAATTCTATTATACTTTCTTTTTCATCTGGTTTTACTCTATCATAACTTTCTACATTAAATTGTTCTCCATACTTAGGATGATTTACTAAATCACCATAAAACATATATGTATCCATATCGTTAAGTTCATGGAAATAACCTGTAAAAGTAATAATTCTATCTAAGTAATCTTCTACATCTTCATGATTAGTTTCTACTACTTTAAATAGACCTATTTTATAACCATTATCATTTTCATAAATACTTTTTCTATACTTACCCTTAATATATTTCTTCATGTTATTCTCCTATACAGTATGGATAATCAATACTAGTTATTTTAACCTTTACTAGGTCATTATGTTTTAATTTCTTATTTACTTTTACATATAAATAATTACCAGTATGTCCGAAACTATATCCATCTTTATATTCTTCTACTAGTATTTCTACTTCTTTATTTAAGTATTTATTCATATAATTAATTTCTAATTCTTTAGATACTTCTAGCATTTTTCTAGCACGACTTTTCTTTATATCTCCTCTAATATGATTAGGTATATCCATAGATTTAGTACCTTCTCTTTCACTATATGGGAATACATGTAGTTTAGAGAAATTAATTTCTTTTACTGTTTTAATACTTTCTTCAAATAATTCATCTGTTTCACTTGGAAAACCTACTATT
This sequence comes from Bacilli bacterium, assembly GCA_017510225.1. Classification (GTDB taxonomy): domain Bacteria; phylum Bacillota_I; class Bacilli_A; order RF39; family UBA660; genus CAJMSU01. The sequence continues at coordinate 12,450 of JAFWNS010000034.1, read as the reverse complement.
ATATCTGTAGTTATAGAAATATTTGGTCTAATAGATCTAATTTCATTAATTTTATCTTTAAAGAAATCTAAATCATATTTTCTATTCATTAATTTTAATATTTCATTAGATCCAGATTGAATTGGTATATGAAGATGATCTACTATTACAGAACTATTTCTTAATATTTTTAATACATCTTCATTTAATTCGGTAGTTTCTATTGATGAGATTCTAAGTCTTTCTAATCCTTTAATCTTTACTAGTTTTTCTAATAAATCTGCAAAAGAAGTATCTAGATCTACTCCGTAACTTCCAGTATGAATACCAGTTAATACTACTTCTTTATAACCATTATTTACTAATGCTTTTACTTCTTCTATTACATTAGATTCTTCTTTACTACGACATTTACCACGTACAAATGGAATAATACAATATGTACAGAAGTTTTCACATCCATCTTGTATTTTTACAAAAGCTCTTGTTCTACCTGGAAAATTATCTATATACATATCTTCAAATAAATATTTTTTATCATTATATAGTCTTTTTATAGTATTTTTATTAGCAATATATTCTTCTATTATTTCTACTATTTTAGATTTATCTTTATTTCCTATAATTATATCTAATCCTGGAATATCTACATCTTTATTAGCTTCTATAAAACAACCCATCGCAATAACAATAGCATCTGGATTTTTCTTTATAGCTTTTCTAATCATTTTACGTGATTTAATATCAGAAGTATTAGTAACTGTACAAGTATTAATTATATAAATATCACAAACATCATTAAAACTACTAATCTCATATCCTGCTTTGGATAATAAATTAGTAACAAACTCTGACTCATACATATTTACTTTACAACCTAAACTTAATATTCCAACTTTCATATAATCACTCTTTCTGTCTATAGATTATAACATATTTAAACAAAATAAAAAACTAGTAATCACTAGTATTTTTATTCATTTTATATTCTTTCTTTAATACTTTTTTCTTTGTTTTTATTTCTTTTATTTCATTCTTTCTATCTGTACTCATACCACGACCAATTAGTCCAAAACCAACTGTTGCGGCTCCTAGGCAGGTTCCCATAACACCCATTTCAAAATCGTTGACAATAAAAGCTGCTGTTAGTGCTGCACCAGAGGCAACACCTGAAGTTATAACACAAAACTTAACTCCACTTTGTTCAAGCCAATTACTCCAATGTGCTAAATTTAATCTAGCTTTTTCTTTTTTATATTCTTTTTTTAATAATTTATAGTTATCTTTTTTTAATTCATTATATTGAGTAATTTTACCTGAATCAAAGTATTTTTCGTTTTTCATGTTTACGCTCCAATAGTCTTTTTATTTTTTTATTAATATTTTTTCTTTAGCTTTATTTTCTAAATAATTTGCTTCTATTTCATGTTTTTTAGTCTTATACATTTCTTTGTATTCTTTTTTAGCTTTTTTGATAGGTTTTAGATATTCTTGTCTTTCTTTTCTAGGCCCACCAAAAATTTCAATGCCTGTAGAAACAAGAGTTAATGCAAATATAGAACCTGAAGCAATCATTACTTCTGGATGTCCAGATGCTATACCATATGTTATTCCTGAACCAGAACATATATAACTAATTCCTAATCCAGTGTAATGTTTAGCAGCTAGCGCTACTCCTCTATCAAGTTCAATATCAACAAACTTAGTTAAGTTTTTGTATTCCTCTTTGGCAAGTTTTAATTCTCTTTTTTTTATGTCCTTGGAATTTATGCATTTTTCTTTCATATTCCATCACTCCATAAAACTTTTTATATTCTAGCATTTTCATATTGAAATGTCAATAAAACTATGCTTACTTATATTTGTTATGGGTTTAGTCTATTTGGACCTCTAAATAAGAATTGTGATTCTTTAACTGAAGGTATTCCTAAAAGTAACATAGTAAGTCTATCTAGACCAATACCAAATCCACCATGTGGAGGACATCCATATTTAAAGAATTCTAAATAGAATTTAACATCATCTTTTAATCCCTTTTCAGTAGCGTTCTTTTCAATTTCTTCATATCTATGTTCTCTTTGCGCACCACTTGTAATTTCTACTCCACGCCAGATTAAGTCATATCCTAATAACAATCCGTTTTTATCTCTCATATGATAGAAAGCACGTTTATCTGCAGGATAATCAGTTACAAATAAGAATTCATGATTAAATTTATCTTTAGATAATTTATAACATAATCTTTCAGCTTCTGTAGTTAAATCTGTTTTTTCAGAATCATCTACTTTGTAATTATATCTTTCTTCTAATTCTTTATATATATCAGATAGACTTAATCTTGGAAATGGTAGTTTTGGTACTACTATATCCATATCAAATACTTCTTTTATTTTTTCTTTATATTTTTTACTTATTTTATCAAAAGTATAAGCAATTAATTCTGCTTCTAAATCCATTACATCTTCAAATGAATCAATATATGACATTTCTACATCAAAAGATGTAAACTCAGTTGCATGTCTAGATGTATTAGAATTTTCTGCACGGAAAACTGGCGCAACTTCAAATATTTTATTAAATCCACTAGCCATAGCCATTTGTTTGTAAAATTGTGGACTTTGAGCTAGATATGCTTTATCATCAAAATATTTTACTTCAAATACTTCAGATCCTGATTCACTTGCTGCCCCAATTAGTTTTGGAGTATGAATCTCAGTAAAATCTTTTTCATATAAGAACTGTCTCATATATTTAGTAATATCACTTTGTATTTTAAAGATTAACATATTTTTATCATTTCTTAAATCTATAAATCTATAATCTAATCTTGTATCTAAATTAACGTTATTTAGATCTTTAAAGTTAAATGGTATTTCTTCTTCAGACTTAGAAGTTACTTCAATACTCTCGGGAATAATTTCCATACCATTTAATTTTACTTTAGGACTTTCTACTACTTTACCAGTTATTTTAACTGTACTTTCTAATGGTAAATTTTCTATTAACTCTACCATTTCTTTATTTTTTTCTTCACTTTTTTCTATAGTAACTTGTACTTTAGAAGTATCATCTCTAATTATTACAAATTGTACCCATTGTAGATTTCTAATATTATCTACAAATCCAGAGATAACTACTTCTTCATCAAAGTGTTCATTTAATTTATTTATACTAATACTTTTCATTATTACACCTCTTCGTCATGTTTACAATTACAGTGTTCATGATCACAATTACAATCATCACCACATTCACATTCATCTAATCCAGTATTTAGTTTTTCATCTAAATAATATATTAATGCATCTAAAGAAATAATTTCTTCTTCTTTAGTTTTATTATTTTTAATCTTAATTTCATTATTATCTAAATCTTCACTGTTAAGTACTGCAGTATATTTAGAATTTAATCTATCTGCTTGTTTAAATTGAGCTTTTAGGCTTCTATTCAGATAATCTGTTTCAACAATAAATCCTGCCATACGTAATTCTTGTGTTAAATATGCAGCATATTTCTTTTCTTCATCATTTACATACATTAAGAATAAATCTATATCTTCTACTATTGGTAGTTTAATATTTTCTAATTCTAAAGCCATTACTAATCTTCCAAAACCACAAGCAAAACCTACACATGGAGTATCTGGACCATCTAGTTCTTTAACTAATCCATTATATCTACCACCAGCACCAATTACATTATTTGAACCAAAACCTTCTACTTCTGCTTCTATTTCAAATACTGTGTGATTATAATAATCTAGACCTCTAACAATACTAGGATTAACTTCATATTTAACTTGCATTATATCTAGATATTCTTTTACTTTATCAAAGTATTCTTTAGATTCTTTATTTAAATAATCTATTGTTTTAGGAGCTTCTTTTAATATTTTATTATCTTTATCTACTTTACAATCTAATATTCTTAAAGGATTCTTTTCTAATCTTTCTTTGCAATCATCACAAAATTCATCTATATGTGGAGTAAAATAATCTACTAAAGCTTTTCTATAATTCATACGTGACTCATTATCACCTAAAGAATTAATATTTACTTTTAAACCTTTTAGTCCTAACATTTTATAGATGTTTACAGCTAAAGATATAATTTCTGCATCAGAAAGTGGATCATCACTACCTAATATTTCCATACCAAATTGAGTTAATTCTCTATCTCTACCTGATTGTGGTCTTTCATAACGATACATTGGTCCATTATAATATACTTTTACTGGTTGATTATTATCTCCATACATTTTGTTTTCAATGTAGCTTCTAACAACACCTGCAGTACCTTCTGGACGTAGTGTTATCTTTCTTTTACCTTTATCTTCAAAATCATAACACTCTTTAGTAACTATATCTGTAGTTTCTCCTACACCTCTATGGAATAATTCAGTAGCTTCAAATATTGGAGTACGAATATACCCATAATTATATTTTTCCATTACAGAATCAATTACAGTATCTACATATTTCCATATTTTAGCATCACGCCCATAAATATCATGACATCCTTTTTGTTTTTTAATCATAAAATCCCTCCTAAAAAAATAAAAAGTGACCACCTACTAAGGACGAAATATATCCGTGGTGCCACCTTATTTTATACTCTTAAACTTATAACGTAGTTACACGAAACTTCTATTAATAAAGTGTCTTCATTACATAATATTTAGTATTTCCACCAACCATACTTTCTCTTTTAAATATTAATATAATTACTCCTCTTTAGAAGTTACTTAAATTATACAGTTATTTTCTTATTTTATCAAGTAATTTTGGATCAAATTTTTTATTTCTAATCATTTCTATTTCATATTTATATGGTGGATATTCTCTATCTATGTAAGGTGTTTCTAGAATCTTAGGAATAAATTCTAATTTCTTATTGTATATAACATTAATTAATTTATCAAAACCAATATGTCCAAAACCTATATTTTCATGTCTATCTTTATGAGCTCCTACTTCATTTTTACTGTCATTTATATGAACACATTTTATCTTATCAATACCAATTAATTTATCAAATTTATCTAGTAATTTATCAAAATCAGCCATATCATAACCACTATCAGATAAATGACAAGTATCTAGACATACTCCAATATGATCTTTATCTTTAACTCCATCTATTATTTCTTTTATTTCTTCTAATGAAGAACCAATCTCTGTACCTTTACCAGCCATAGTTTCTAAAAGAATAGTAACATCTACTTTACCAAGCACTAAGTTTAATCCTTTAATAATATTACTGATAGCTTTTTCTTTACCAAGTCCAACATGACTACCTGGATGAAGTACTACATTTTTAATACCTAAATCATTACATCTAGATAATTCTTCTTTTAAGAAATTAACTGCGAAATTAAACTTATCTTCTTCTTTATCATTAGCTAGATTAATAATATATGGTGCGTGTACTACTACTTTAGAATAATCTATATTATTATCTTTCATGATATCTAATGCTTTCTTTGTAATATTACTATCGATTGGATATCTTCTAGTGTTTTGAGGAGCACCAGTATAAAACATAAAAGTATTAGAACCATAACTTAATGCTTCTTCTAAACTACCTACTAGTTGATTATTTTTATTAAATCCAACATGACTACCTATATATAACATAACTACCTCCATAAAAAAACTTAGTTAATACTAAGTTTATTATATCATAATTAAGCTCCACTATCTATTTTACAAACATTACTACCGATAGATCCACCTTTAGCGCTTTTGTCTACCATATTAGCAATTTTAATATCACTAAATTCTAATTCTCCGTTTGTTCCACCTTTAGCGCCATCTACTATGTAAGCTGAATAAGTTGCTTTTCCTTTAGTTGAAACATGAATGTGTACATATCCTGAAATCGCTTGATTTGGATGGAATGGACTCTTAAATTCTGTTTCTAGTAGTTTTTTTGCTTCATCATATGAAACATAGTAATCACCACTAACACCATTAGGACAATTAGTTCCTAATTCATCAGCAGCATATGCATCTTTAACAGCATTAACAACTTCTTTAGTTGAATTAGCAAACGTTCCCTTCTTAGAATTTTGTATTGTTTTTTGAATTGCTGGTATTGCTACTAACATTAAAATACCAAGTATAACTACAACAGCAAGTAATTCTACTAATGTAAATCCCTTTTTATCTAACTTTTTCATATATACATCTCCTTATTTTATAGTTAAATACTATCATATATACTATTAAAAATCAATTATTATTTATAACATCCACTAGGACTACAAGTACACTTACCAGAAACATTTGATCCATCAAAATTTATATTAACTCTTTCTGATATTACACTGCTTGCTTTATTATCATCTAATTCCTCTAGTTTTTTATATTCTACACCTTTTCCTTTAGAATCAACTAATGTAACATAAAATACATATGTTGATCCTTCTTTTGTTATAGTAACAAAAGATTTATCTTTATTATAAGCTTTTCCATTAGGATCTTTTTCAAATTCCCCATTATCTAAATAATTTAAACTCATTACAGTACAATTAGATGTACTAGATGGTCTAGTAATTTTAGAATCTCCTCTAAATTTATATTCTGCTACTGATAATAGTTTTTTAGCATCTGCTACATAAGTCTTTTCTTTATTACTTTTTATAACTCCCATAATATTAGGAATAGCAATACCCATTATAAGTCCTAATATTACCATAGCAGCAAGTAATTCTACTAATGTAAATCCTTTTCTATTCTTCATATTATCACCTATCATAATTATAACATATCTTAATTATTATTTATTATATTTTTTATATTTTCTAATTCCTTTACACTATTTACATTTTTATAATTATTATTAAATAAATGATCATATCTAAATAAAGCAAACCCTTTATAATTATTTAAATTTCTACTTAATATTATTTCTTTCATTATAATATCATTATTATCTATCCATTCGTTAGATCCACTTTTTGCATATTTATCTACTTTACCACTTTTATAGAACGCTAAAGCTATATGTAACCCTAAATTGCTTTTTATTATATTTTCCCATTCTTTTATTACTTTTCTAAAGTCTTTTGTTTCATTATAAAAACCATAATATATTTGAGGCATTATAAAATCTATATATTTATTACTACTACACCATAATTTAACATCAGCATAGTTCTTATTATAATTATTCTCTATATTACCATCAGGAGATATACCAAACTTAGTATTATATTTCATACATACTTTATGAACTTTTTCTACTAATTTATTTACATTATTTAAATGATACTCTTGTAATGTTATTTTATTGTTTTTCTTATACTTATTATAATCTTTAATATCTATATTGTTATCTGGGTAAAAATAATCATCAAATAATATTCCATCTACTTTATAATTTTTTACTATTTCTTCTACTCCGTTAGTTATAAGATTAATAACTTCTTCTTTAGCAGGATTATAATATATACCATTATTTACATATATAATATCAGTATTTATATATTTATAAGCAGGATTTTTAGTACTTATACTTTTTATATCAGTATTTAATCTTACTCGATATGGATTAATCCATGCATATAATAATATATTTTCTTTATGAGATTCTTTTATAAAATAATCTAGAATATCATATCCTGGATATTTACCTTCTTCATTGGTTAGAATACTACTCCAAGGATATATATTAGATTTATATATAGAATCAGAAAAACTTCTTACTTGGAGTATTATTGTATTAAATTTATATTTCTTTATATTTTTTATCATAGTCTTTATATTCTTTTTACTAGTGTTTATATCAGTATTTAAATAACTCTTTAATTCTATATAACTTATAAATATAGATCTTTGTTCTTTTATTTTTAATTCTTTTTTAGTATTTAATAAACTTATAAATATTAATATTATTAAAATAATAAATATATATTTTTTCATAATATCACCCATATAAATATATATTAATTATTATGTTTATTTTGTCATTTTATAGTATTTTTTTCTATTAAGAATAGTTTGTTATTTTTATAAAAACCATAGAATATATCATCTAATATATAATTTTTATCTTTTAGAGTTTCTTTTAACCATTTTTTATCTTTATTTATTTGTATTAGAGTATCTTCTTGTATTTCTCCTTCTATAATTATAGGTAATGGGTATGATCTATTTTTATCTTCTTCTTTTTTAAATACTGATAGTTTACCACTAGTTTCTAATATGGCATAATCTACTTCTTCGATAGATTTTATTCCTTTAGATCTTAATTGTACTAATAAATCATCTAAGTTATATCTTTGATTTAACATTTCTTTAAAATTAATCTTTCCTCTATTAATAATTACTGATGGATCTCCATCTATTAGTGTTCTTATTTTAGAATTATTAAAAGATATTTTAGCTATTCCGATTTGTATTAATACAAGTATTATCATTGGAAATAAAGACATAAATATAGATTCATTATGATTATCTATAGACATAGCAGCTAATTCTGCAATAAAGATAGATACTATAAAATCCATTATAGATAATTCTCCTATTTCTCTTTTGCCCATTATTCTATAAACTATAGTAATTAAAAAATAAAAAAATAAAGTTTTACTTAACACAATTATATAACTCATAATATCACCATTATTATTGTGTTATAATTCATAAGTTTCTATTCATAAACATAAATATTAATAGAGGTGTATTTATGAATTATATAATTAAATATGGAAAAAGATTATTATGGATGAGTTTATCTATTATAATTACTTTATTATTTATAACTATTCTTTATTATTTTAATATTATATCTAAGGATATACATCATTTATTTATGTTAATTAGTTTAATTATTAATATATTTATAAGTGCTTTTATATTAGGTAAAACCAGTACTAAAAAAGGTTATATAGAAGGTATTAAACATGGGTTGATTATAATTATATTATTTTTTATATTAACTTTATTATCTAGAGAAGTATTAAGTTATAGAGTATTAATATATTATATTATAATTATTACATCTTCTATATTAGGTTCAATTTCTGGTATAAATAAAAAACTAGCAAATAGCTAGTTTAATATTTCTTTTAATAGTTTTATTTCTTTTTTGATTTTATATTTTTTTAATCTGAAGTTTTTAGGTAATAATTCTAATAATATTTCTCTAGATTTTAATTCCCTTGTATAATATTCTTTAAATAATTTATTTTTATTTTCTAATAGTTTTGGTCCGATAAAATATTCTTTTTTAGAATATTTCTTTTTACCTTTTTTAAATACTAAAATTTGATATATATATTTAGAATCTTTTACTAATACTTCATTTTCTATATAAAAACTATTTTTAGTTAAAAATCTTTTTACATCTTCTTGGTAATTATTTGGACTAATTATAAATGTATCTATTTTTTTAGTTGTTTTTAGATTATTTTTTAAAATACCTATTATATTTCTACCACCCATACCAGATATAATAACAGTATTTATATCATCACTATAAGTATCTAGACCATTACCTAGTCTTAATTCTATTTTGTCTTCTAGTTTTTCACGTTTTATGTTTTCTAAAGCATTTTTTAGTGGTCCTTCTTTAATATCAGAAGCAATTGCTTTTATATTTTTCTTTTTCTTTACTAGGTAGATATCTAGAAGTGCATGATCACAACCTACATCTAAACAAAAAGAGTTAGCTTCTACTAAATCTCCTATTTGTTTTAATCTATTATTTATTTTCATTAGTCTGTTAAAAAGTCCTTTAACTTTCTTGATCGAGATGGGTGTCTTAATTTACGTAGAGCTTTAGCTTCTATTTGACGAATTCTTTCTCTTGTTACTCCAAAGATTTGTCCAACTTCTTCTAGTGTTCTACATTGTCCATCATCAAGACCAAATCTTAAACGTAATACTCTTTCTTCTCTTTCAGTTAGAGTTCCTAAAACTCCTTGTAATTCTTCTTTTAACATTTCTATAGTAGCATATTCTTCAGGACCCATAGTTCTCTCATCTGGAACGAAATCTCCTAAATGAGAATCATCCTCTTCTCCGATTGGAGTTTCTAAAGATACTGGATCTTGAGATATTTTATATACTTCTCTAACTTTTTCTATAGTTATGTCTAATTTCTTAGCTATTTCTTCATCTGTTGGTTCTCTATTTAATTCTTGTGTTAATTGTCTTTGTACTCTTGCTAATTTATTGATTGTTTCAACCATATGAACCGGTACACGAATTGTTCTAGCTTGATCTGCAATAGCTCTTGTGATGGCTTGTCTTATCCACCAAGTTGCATATGTAGAAAATTTATATCCTTTAGTTGGATCAAACTTATCTACTGCTTTCATTAATCCAATATTACCTTCTTGAATTAAATCTAAAAATAACATTCCACGTCCAACATATCTTTTAGCAATACTAACAACTAAACGTAAGTTAGATTCAGCAAGTAATCTTTTTGCTTCCTCATCACCTTCAACAGCTCTCTGTGCATATTCAAATTCTTCATCAGATGTAAGTAAGTTAATACGTCCAATTTCTTTTAAATACATTCTAACTGGATCATTAATTTTTACATCTTTAGACATAGTTAAATCTTCGGCTTTTACTTCTGGAGTAATTTCTTCTCCTGATGCATCATCAGATCCATCTTCAGAAACTACCTCAATATCAGATTCAACTAGAAAATTATATAGTTCATCTAAAGTATCACTGTCAATTTCTAATCCTTTTAATTCCCCGGCTAATTGTTCATAAGTTATATAACCTTGTTTCTTACCTAAATTAAGTAACTTATTTCTTCTTTCCTCAATTGTCTTAATCTCTACAACCATATTTATTCTCCCATTCGTAAATTTCTTATTTCGTTAGCAATTTTAGCTTGTTCTATTGGATCAATCTCTTTTTTTAATAGCCCTGTTAATCTTTTAATTTCTTGATTTTTACTATAATCCTTTATTACTTTACAGTACTCATTAAAATCTTCTTCATTAATATTATCCATATAATTTCCCGCTAAAATTCCATTAAGTAAATCTACAACTTCTTCTTTATCTTGAACATAAGTATAAAAATCCGGAATATTAATACTACCATTCTTTAAATAATAATAATTAATTTCACTAGCCAATATTCTACTTTCATCATTAGGAAATATTAGTTTTTCATTACTTACTTTATTAATTAATTCTTCATTATTTAGCATAGAATATAATACTTGTTCCATAGCTTTTTCATACTTTGTTTTTTTCTTGTTAGTTTTTGGTTTAGAAATAGCCTTATTTTTCTTTACTTCTGGCTTTTTCAACTCACTGAACCGCATTTCCAAAGTATTATAACCTATATCGAACTCTTTTGCAAGTTTTTTTAGTACTAATTCTATTCTAATTGGATCTGTTAATTTCCTTGTTTCTTTTAATACTTGATTTATATAATTAGATTTTTCTTCATCACTTCTGAAATCATAATTATCTTTTAATTTATCTAGTTTAAAATCACTAAAGTTTATAGCACTATCTACTAAGTTTTTAAATTTATCTTCTCCATTATTTAAAATATATGTATCTGGATCATCTGGATTAGGTAGACTAATTACTTTTACATCTAAACCTTCAGTTTCTAACATATCACCAATACTTAGAGTAGCTTTAACTCCAGCATTATCTCCATCTAGACATAATATTATATTTTTAGAAAGTCTTTTTAATAGATTTATTTGTTCTTTAGTAAGAGCTGTTCCCATAAGAGCAACTGTATTTTTTATTCCTATAGAAGAAGCTCTTATAACATCCATAAAACCTTCCACTACTATTACACTCTTAGAAAGACGTGCTTCTTCTTTAGCTATATGATAGTGATATAACATTTCTCCTTTTTTAAATATATCTGTTTCTTTAGTATTGACATATTTATTAGTATTAGTATCTTTATATATTCTTCCACTAAAACCAACTACTTTACCACTAACATCATATAATGGAAACATTATTCTATCATTATATATATCTCTATCATCACTAGATAATCCAATACTATTTAATGTTTTTAAATCATATTTTTTACTTGTTAAAAGTTTTGTTAGATCATCTTTTTTATCTAGAGATAGTCCTATTTGAAACTCTTTTATTAACTTATTATCTATTTTTCTAGATGATAAATATTTACGAGCAGACTCTCCTACTTTAGATAATAAATTATTTTCAAAATACTTTACAGATAAATTATATGCATCATATAATTTATCATATTTATTTATTTTTTTATTAACTCTAACATTAGAAACATCTACATTTACTTTTTCTCCTAAGTATCTTAATGCTTCCTTAAATTCCATATGATCATAATTCATTAAAAATGTATAAACATTACCTGTTGCATGACATGAAAAACAGGTATATATTTGTTTTTCTCTTGAAACACATAGTGATGGATTTGAATCATCATGAAAAGGACAAACTCCAAAGAAGTTTTTTCCTCTTGCAACTAGAGGTATTCT
>JAFWNS010000033.1 GCA_017510225.1 Bacilli bacterium | reverse complement strand
TTATATGCAGCTTTTAAAATATTAGAAGATAAAAGATTTAATAATATAGATGTTTTCTCTTTTAAGAATTTATTTAATGCATGTATTAAGAATACTTTATATGGTAAATATTCTAAATTAACTAATTTAGAAGTAATAGTTGATAGTTTAGAGAAGAAAGAATTAAATCCTAGTATGAGAGATTTAATTACTAAGATATTAGATAATATGGAAACTATTAAATGGGAGATAATGAATAATAGTTTTAAAGTATTAGAATCTATTATTAATATGCATGTTGAATATAATTATTAGAACTTGTAAAAGTTCTTTTTTTTTAGTATTATATAGTTTGTGATTGGGGTGGATAGTATGCATATTCCAAATTTAAATGATGCTCGTTCTAGAAAGAAAAAAGATTATAATAGGATAGATTATAGTGTTAATAAAGATATTATTAATAAGTTTTCTGGAAAGAAGTATTGTATAAAAACTTATGGTTGTCAAATGAATGAACATGATAGTGAGAATATCAGTGCTTTACTTGAAAGTATTGGTTTTAGTAGAGTAGATGATTATTTAGATGCTGATTTAGTTTTACTTAATACTTGTAGCATTAGAGAAAATGCACATAATAAAGCTTTTGGAATGCTTGGTAGACTTAAACATTTAAAAGGTACAAAGAAAGATTTAATTGTTGGTTTATGTGGATGTATGGCTCAAGAAGAAAGTGTTGTTTTAGAAATACTTAATAATTATAAATTTGTTAATTTTGTATTTGGTACTCATAATTTATATGAATTACCTGAAATACTAGATAGAGCTATTAGTACTAGTAAACAACAAATTGAAGTTTATTCTAGAGAAGGGGATTTAGTAGAAGGACTTCCTGTTGTTAGAGATAATGCTTATAAAGCATATGTTAATATAATATATGGTTGTGATAAGTTCTGTACTTATTGTATAGTTCCATATACTAGAGGTAGAGAAAGAAGTCGTAAAAAAGAAGATATTATAGATGAAGTAAAACAATTAGTTAAAGATGGTTATAAAGAAGTGACATTACTTGGACAAAATGTTAATGCTTATGGAAAAGATTTATATGATGATTATAACTTAGGGGATTTACTTGAAGATATAGCAAAATTAGATATTCCTAGAATTAGATTTATGACTAGTCATCCTTGGGATTTTACAGATAGAATGATTGAAGTAATTGCGAAATATCCTAATATAATGCCTAGTGTTCATTTACCTGTACAAAGTGGATCAAGTAGAGTATTAAAACTTATGGGTAGAAGATATACTCGTGAGAGTTATTTAGAATTATTTCATAAGATAAAAGATACTGTACCTGGTGTTAGTATATCTACTGATATTATTGTTGGGTTTCCAGGAGAGAGTGAAGAAGATTTTCTAGAGACTTTAAGTTTGGCTGAAGAATGTAAGTATGATAATGCATTTACTTTTATATTTTCACCAAGAGTTGGAACTCCTGCTTCTAAATTAAAAGATGATGTAGAATTATCTGTTAAAGAAGAAAGATTACAAAGATTAAATAATGTTGTGAATAAATATTTCTTAGAAAATAATAAGAAACTTGTAGGAGAGACATTAAAAGTAATGGTTGAAGGTATAAGTGATAAGAAAAATATGTATTATGGATATAGTGAAACTAATAAACTAATTAATTTTACTAGTGATAAAGAATTAGTATGTGGAGATATAGTTTTAGTTAAAATAGAAGATGCTAAAACATGGAGTTTAGATGGAAAAAGTAATTAAACAATTAGATAAAGTTATTAATACTATTAAGAATTCAGATGATTATAAAAAGTGTATTGAAATAAAGAATAAAATGAATGATAATACTGAATTAGTTGAAATGATTGAAAGAGTAAAAGTATTACAAAAAAAAATAGTTAATAATCCTGATTCAATAGATTTAGTAAATGAATTTAATGACTTAAATGATAAGCTTAATAATATTCCTATATATCATGAATATTTATATTATTTGGATAAAGTAAATGCGATGATTATTTACGTTAATGATAGTTTAAATGATTATTTTGTAAAAACAATAAACGAATACTAAATTAGTATTCGTTTAAATCTTTTTTTATAGAATCTACAGCTTCTTTTATATAATTATTTATAGATAACATATCAAATGTATATGTTTTTTCTTTTTTAGAGTTTTCTATTATTATTCCCATTTTATTAATTAACATATCTAATTTATCTACAGGTATTTCTTTAATATTTGTTTTAGGGGGTGTAAATTCTTCATAGAAGAGTGATAAATCTAGATTGTATTCTTCTATAACATCAACATTTATATTAGTATAATCTGAATAAATCATATCATTTATTTGTTCTTCATCTAATTTTAATATTGTTCCATCTAATAGTTTTATTGAAGAGTTTTCTACAATATTAGGTAAGAATTTTTCAAACCATATTTTATCAGACATTAAATGAATATAATATCCTAATTCAAAAGAATTATATTGAAATAAGGGATATCTATTTTTAAATAGTTCAATATTTGGACTATCTTTTTTATCTGTTTCAAAATGAGATTCATATCTAGGTATTCCTATTTGTTTAGCAATATCAGGAGCAATAGATCCTAGAAAGTAATCTTTTTCATTCTCAACACTATAGTCTTTTAATAATTCTTTCGCAATAGCGATATGAATAATTGCAGATGCCATATTATTCCCTCCTTATTCTATAGATAATTATAACATATTATCATTTGTTTTTAGTACTTTTTTTTAGGCTTTTACATATATTAAAGTGGAGGGTGTAATATGGCTAATTATAGAGAGATTGTTACTAAGGCGGTTATATCTAAAGGAAAGAAATTATTTAAAAGTTATCATGAGATAGAAGTAGAGAATCCATCTACAGTATTAGGTTGTTGGGTAATAAATCATAACTTTAAAGGTAGTAAGAGTGGAAGAGATATTTCTATAGATGGAAGTTATGATGTAAATATATGGTATTCATATGATAATGATACTAAGACTAATGTAGTTAAGCAAACTAATGAATATCATGAAATAGTACATATGAAGGAAGTAGATGATGTATTAAATGAAGAAATAATTGTACGTAGTTTAAAACAACCTAATTGTGTAAAAATAGATTTAGATAATGGAAAAATAGTTTATAGTATAGAAAAAGAATTAGGAATAGAACTTGTTGGTGATGTTAAAGTAAAAGTAGAAGCAAATGATGATGAAGATAATTGGGATGAAATAGTAGAAGAAAATGTTGATAATAGTGAGATAGATAAAGTAGATGAAGAATTTATTGAAGATACTATATAGTTGACAATTATTTATTTTTTTATTAGAATAACACTCACTTCAAGGAGTGTTTTTTATGGGACTTAATGGTATGACATATTATAGAAGTAATGAAAATCTAAAAGACTTATTTAATTCTTTTTCTGTTTTAGATAAAGATGTTTTAACAGTATTAAGTTCTAGTGATCATTTATTATATGCATATTATTATGTGGCTTCTAAAGTTGATAGTTTTGATATAAATGAGTTTACTAAGTTTTATTATTATATGAGAAAATGGGCTTTATTATATAATAATGATTTTTATCCTAAGAAAGGTTTGTTTAATTCTTATAATAAATATTTTGAAAAACT
>JAFWNS010000032.1 GCA_017510225.1 Bacilli bacterium | reverse complement strand
TTTAATTATCTCTTACTTTAGCTTTATGTACTTCTTCTACTTTATCTATTATTCTATTAAATACTTCCATTACTTCTTCATCTGTTAATGTTTTGTTTAAGTCTACAAATGTAAGTTTAAATGCAATAGATTTTTTATTATTATCTATATTTTCTCCAGTATAAATATCAAATATATCTATATCACTAAGTAATCTTCCTCCAGCTTTTCTTATAGTATTAATAACTTCTCCTGCACTTATATCTTTATCTAATATAAATGCCATATCTTTTTCTATTTCTGGATATTTAGGAGCTTCTTTATATTTAATATTTTTAACCTTCTTCATTAAACTATTCATAGATAATTCAAATACATAAATATCATCTTTAACTAGTTTAGGATGTACTTTTCCTATAATACCAATTTTTTCCCTATCAAGTATTATATCTGCACTTACTCCTGGATGTAGATCACTACATGTACTAACTTCAAAACTATATCTATTTTTAAATCCTAAATAATTAAGTAAATCTTCTACTATACCTTTAACTATATAGAAATCTACTTTAACAGAATTATTCCAACTATTAGATACATAATTACCTTTTAATAATCCACTAATCATACTATCTTCATTATAATCTTTATCATATACTTTACTTATTTCATATATAAATACATCTTCTACCTTACGAGCTTTATTATAATTATAAGTATTTAATAAAGATGGTATTAAACTAGTTCTAACTACACTTTTATCTATACTCATCGGATTAGGTAGTACTACTTTTTTTAATTTTCTATAATCAAATAATTCAGCCATTTCTGGAGAAACTAATGTATAAGTAATAACTTCATTTAATCCTTGATTTCTAAGTCTTTTAGAAATGGTTCTATTATACTTAACATCTTTAGCATAATCAGCACCACTATCTAGAACTTTAGGAAGCGTAGATACTAAATTATTATATCCATAAAGTCTACCTATTTCTTCAGCAATATCATTTACATATGGATCTATATCTAATCTTCTTCTAGGAACAGTTACAATAAACTTACCATTATTTAATTTATATGGGAAATCTAATCTTTCTAATTCATGTTTCATATCTTCTTCAGATATTTCCATTCCTAGTAGTTTATTTACTTCATCAGGAACAAACTCTAATACTTTTTCTGTATGATCTTCATTATCTACTAAAACATATCCTTCTTCTATAGTAGCATCTGCATATTTTTCTAATAAATGACAAGCTCTTTTACTAGCCATCTCTGTATATTCATAATTTAATCCTTTACCATATCTAATAGAAGCTTCTGATGGTAAATCACATCTTTTAGAAGTATTTCTAATATTAACTGGATTAAATATAGCAGATTCTATTAAGATATTTTTAGTATTAAGATCTACTTCAGTATTTTCTCCACCCATAACACCAGCAATACATACTGCCTTTTTTCCATCAGTTATAACTATATCATCTTTAGTTAAAGTATGTTCTTCTCCATCTAAAGTAATAATCTTTTCTTTATCTTTAGCATCTCTAACTACTATAGTATCCCCTAATTTATCTCTATCAAAGAAATGTAGAGGTTGACCAAATTCTAACATAACATAATTAGATATATCTACTACATTATTAATAGGTCTCATACCAGCAGCAGTTAATCTTTGTTTAATAAAGTCTGGACTTTCTTTAATTACTACATTTTTAGCACTTCTAGCTACATAATAACTACATTTATCAG
The DNA here is from genome assembly GCA_017510225.1 of Bacilli bacterium. GTDB lineage: Bacteria > Bacillota_I > Bacilli_A > RF39 > UBA660 > CAJMSU01. The sequence goes on along the minus strand of JAFWNS010000032.1, from coordinate 12,402 downwards.
TTTTAACTTCTAAATTGAATTTTATTTTATCTTTACTTTCTTTATAATCTAATTTAGGTAAAGTAACTTTTTTATTTAGGATAGCTGCGATCTCATAAGCAAAACCTATATGATAATAACAATCATTATTACGATGTTTATGTATATCTAATTCATATAAAGTATCATCAAGTCCTAAATACTTAATTGGATCTTCTCCTACAGGAGCATCATCATCTAATTCATGAATTCCTTTATTATAATTTTCTTCAGTTTCTTCTTCTAAACCAAGTTCAAATAAAGCACATATCATACCATTAGATTCTACACCACGTATTTTACTTTTCTTTATTTTAAAGTCACCTGGTAATACTGCCCCAACTAAAGCAACTATAACTTTTAAATCTTTTCTAACATTAGGTGCACCACATACTATTTGAATTACTTCTTTACCAATATTAACTTTACATACATTAAGATGATCACTATCAGGATGTGGACTACATTCTACAACTTGTCCAATTACTAAATTATCAATTTTTTTAGTTACTACTGCTTCTACATTAATACCAGCCTTAGTAACTTTAACAGCTAATTCGCTAGGATTTTCATCTTTAATATCAATATAGTCTCCTACCCAATTTAAACTTATCATATTAAAGCACCTCCCTATCGAATTCTTTTACTTCTCTTAAATCTGTATTATAAAATACTCTAATATCATTAATATCATATTTAATCATAGCTAATCTTTCTGCTCCAAAACCAAAAGCAAAACCACTCCATTCATTAGGATCATAACCACTCATTCTTAATACATCAGGATGAACCATACCTGCACCTACAACAGTAACAAATCCAGTCTTTTTACAAACGTTACATCCTTTACCACCACAGTTAACACAACTAATATCTATCTCAACAGAAGGTTCTGTAAATGGATAATAACTAGGTCTAAAACGTACCTCAGTATCTTCACCATATAATTTTCTAAATAATACTTCCATAGTACCTTTTAAATCAGATAAAGAAATATCTTTATCAACTAACAATCCTTCTATTTGTGTAAATTGATGTGAATGAGAAGCATCATCATCATCTCTCCTATATGTTTTACCAGGACAAATAACTCTAATAGGTTTTTCTCCTTTACCCTCTAACATAACTCTTACTTGTACAGGAGATGTTTGACTACGTAATAATTTTTCTTCACCTTCTACATAAAAAGTATCTTGTGCATCTCTAGCAGGATGTCCCTTAGGTATATTTAACATTTCAAAATTATATTTATCTTCTTCTATTTCAGGACCATCTACTACATCATATCCCATAGATAAAAACACTTCTTCTACTTCTTCAATTAGTTTTTCTAAAATACTAGGAGCTCCCTTTTCTACTTTAGTAGAAGATAAACTTATATCTATTCTTTCTCCTTCTAATTTCTTATTTAATAATTCTTCTTCAAAAACTTCTTTCTTTTTATCATAAAAATCATTAAACTCACTTCTTAAAGAATTTACCATCATACCAAATTCTTTTTTCTCTTCATTAGGAACATTTCTAATCTCTTGATTTAATAAACTAATTAAACCTTTTTTACCTAAATACTTTACTTTTAAATCATTTAATTCTTTTAAATCTTTTACACTTTTCTTATCTTTCTCTAATTCTTTTCTTATTTGTTCTTCACTCATATTTACATCTCCTTATAAATAAAAAAAGCAACTACACATAAGGACGAAAAACTCGCGGTACCACCTTATTTTATAGTTACTTACTATACACTTAAATCTTTTAACGCAAGAAATACGATTAACTCAGGAGTTGAATTCATAAACTAACTGTACTTATTTCCACCAACCATAAGCTCTCTATAAAAGTATCATTTATTACTACTTCTCCGTCTTCACTAATTCACTAAAAATTATAACACTATTTTAATAAAAACACAATATATTAACCTATTTAGTATTAGTATTTGTTCTATTATAAATAACATCATCTATAAATCTATTCATAGATATATTATATTTAGGTTTATTATACTCATATACACATAAACTACTTAATTCATCATCTTTTAAATTATGATATTTTCTATTTAAAGTAACACTTCTTTTTATTTGAGCTTTAACTGCTTCATTATAAGAACTAAATTCCCAAATACCTCTATTCTCATAATCAGCATGTTCAAATAAATAGAATTTATTATTATCCTCATATACTAAGAAAGTATGTGTAGTATATGGATTATCATAATCAAGTTCAAATATACTAAAGAATGTTTTAACATTATAACCATTCTTAGTAAACCAATCTCTTTCTAATTCAACTTGATCATAACAATGACCATAACCTTTTTCAATTAATCTCTCTGGAGAAGATAATCTCCAATTCTTTCTACACTCTTTATCAAAACTATCACTAGGTTCATGTATTTTATTTTCCCTATCTACAAATCCATATTTAATATTTTCATCCATAAATTCTAATAATTCAGTAGGATTTATTATATTTTTATATTCCATATTATCACCTCGTAAAAAAAAGAATTATTAATTCTATATAGTCATTAATTCATTTTGTTTTTCTTTTAATAATTCTTCTATCTTCTTATTATATTTATTTACTAAATCTTGTATTTGTTTTTCTAAAGATTTCTTTTCATCTTCAGATAAATCTTCTTTATCTATCATACTTAAAGCTTCATGTCTATTATTTCTAACAGAAATTTTAGCATCTTCAGCTAAAGCTTTAACTTGTTTACTTAACTCTTTTCTTCTTTCTTCTGTTAAAGCTGGAATAACTATTCTAATAGTTTCTCCATCATTAGATGGATTATATCCTAAATTAGCAGCAATTATACCTTTTTCTATATCAGCTAAACAACTCTTATCAAATGGTTTAATTAATAATTGATTAGCTTCTGGTACAGTAATAGTACCTAATTGTTTTAAAGGTGTATCTACTCCATAATATTCAACAGTAACAGAATCCAAACTAGATGGATTAGCTCTACCCGCTCTAACACTAGTAAATCTCTTTTCTAGATTACTAATAGCATTATTCATATCATCTTTAGTTAAATCTAAAATATCATTATCCATAAATATATCTCTCCTTAACTATTATATTATACATATAAGTATAAAAACTACAACAAATATAATCAAAAATATAGTAAAAAACTTAGTTAAAAACTTTATTAATCTATCTACATCATTCTCATCATCTAAAACTTTATTAATCTTATCTTTATTATCATTATACTTATTTTTAATTAAAGTTTTACTTATCTTTCTAGATGTAGTTTTTTTCTTTGGCTTTTCTTTTTCTTCTTTATCCTTACTTTTAACTTTCTTAGGAGTTGTTTTAACTATAGGTTTCTTTTTATTATTCTTTTTATTTTCATCATCTAAAGCCTTCTTTATATCATCTAACTTTAATGTTTTAGTTTTTTCTACATTACTTTTCTTAGTAGTCTTTTTCTCTTTAGCTAATCTCTCTTTTAATTCTTTTCTATTTAAAAGAGGTGTATTTGTATCTTCTTTTTTATCCTTTGTCATTTCTTTAATTTGTTCATCTAACTTTTCTATAGAATTTTTCTTTTTCCCCATAAAATCACCTACACGATAGTATTATATCACAATATTCAAAAAAGAGAATATCAAATTTAGATATTCGAATATTATACACTATATTTTTTAATGCTTACTAAGTAATAATTATGATTATCTTTATCATAAGCAAATTTATATTGTACTTTATCTAATTTTTTATAATCCTTATCAATATCAAAATTTTCAGTGTTAACATCCTCTATAACACCAGTTCTATCTAAAATTTCACTTTCTCCAGGATTAGTATCACTAGCTCTTTCTAATCCTACAGCAACATTTACATAAATATTACCATCTTTTACTTTAGCTTCAATAAATTTTCTAAGTAATTCAGATCCTGAAGTTCCACCACATCCAGCTGCTGGATTATAAGTATATAGTTTTTCTGCACTATCATACTTAAAATTACCACATCCGTAGTTAAAATCACCATCAGTTATAGTAGCTTTCGGACCAAATAATTTTATATAAGAAGCTTTTAACTCTTCACTAGTAAAACTATTAAACAACCCTTTATGCATATTCTGATAAGCCATAATTATTCTAATATTAGATTTAATATTAGAAACAGAATTAACATCATCTTTATATAAATTATCATAAATTTCACTAGTACTATTAGCATAAAAATCATATCTAGTTACTAAATCTTGTATTAAAACACTATCAACATCTAACTTTTGATCCTTCATCATAGTAGTTGCAGATTTATTTACACTTTTATTATCAGGTTTATCAATATAATTAAAATAATAATAACTTCCCCCAATACCCATACAAATACCAGCAATTAACATAATAAACACATAAATACCAGTATGAGCTTTTTTAGGTTTTTCTTCAACCACCTTTACATTCTCTTCTATCATTATAATCACATCCTATAGAGAAATTATACCATAATAATTAATAAAAAAATTAAAATTAATATACTAATAATTTTATATTTACGTAAACAAAAAAAGAATGTTAACAACTACCTGAACATTCTTTAACATTATATTTACTAATTAAATCAAGATATTTATCTTTTAATTCTTTTTTTGTCTTATCATTTAAAGCTTCATCTACACTACCATTCATAGTAGCAGTATCATTATTATGTCCAATTATTTTACCATCTTTAACTATATAAATATCAGGTAAATATAAATATGGATTATCTTTATCATCTTTTTGAAGATTATCTTTTATCTTTTCTATTAGTTCTTGATATTTCTTAGTATTTTTATCTCTAATCTTCTTTGGATTATAATAATAAACTTTATCTACATTCTTATATTTTAAAGCTTCATTAAAAACTTTAGCTGTTGCATTGCACCATTCACAATCAGAATCAGCAAAGAATATAATACCTGTACCATTATCTAATATTTTTAATATTTCATCTATATTACTATATACAAATGGATTATCTTCACTAATAGAATATTCTGAAGCGAATTTTTCAGCATCAGTTACTTCATTAGTCTTTTTAACCTCACACCCACTAATAGCAAATATAGAAAAAATTGAAATAAATAATATAACAACTACTTTCTTCATACTTACTCCTAATTATAAACTATGCATTATTAATTTGACTCATTACTTCTTCAGCAAAGTCTTCTTCTTTCTTTTCAATACCTTCACCAACAGCAAATCTAATCATAGAAACAATACTTCCTCCATTAGATTTAACATAGTCAAGTACTGAAGTGTTAGAATCTTTAATAAATGCTTGTTCTTCTAAACAAATTTCTTTATAAAATTTATTTAATCTTCCAGTAACCATTTTTTCTGCAATATTTTCTGGTTTACCTTCAGCTAAAACTTGTTCTTTAATAACATGTGATTCTCTTTCTACTAAATCACTTGGTACTTCATCTCTTCTTACAGCAGTAGGATTCATAGCAGCAACATGCATAGCAACATCTTTAGCTACTTCTTCAGTAGTATCAGCAAGTACTACTAAAGCTCCAATCTTACCACCCATATGTTTATAAGAACCAAATACTTCATTATCTTTTTTAGTTACTTTTTCAAATCTTCTAAAACTTAATTTTTCTCCAATCTTAGAAGTTAAAGCAACTATTTTATCATTAATAGTTTCTCCATTATCTTCATAATTTAAAACATCTTCATTAGTATTTAAGTCATTATTTAAAATAATATCTACTAAATAATCTACAAAACTAGTAAATTCTTCATTCTTAGCAACAAAGTCAGTTTCAGAGTTCATCTCTAAAATAACTGCATTATTACCTTCTGATTTTATTTGACATAATCCTTCTGCTGCAATTCTAGATTCTTTCTTAGCAGCTTTAGATATACCCTTTTCTCTTAACCAATCAATAGCTTTTTCCATATCACCAGAAACTGCTTCTAAAGCTTTCTTACAATCAAGCATTCCAGCTCCTGTTTTTTCTCTTAATTCTTTAACATCACTTGCTTTAATCATTTTATCCTCCTTGTTTTTCTAAAAATAAGAGGGATAAGCATCCACCCTCCTATTATCATTATAACATAATTATTTATTTAATGCTTCAATAACTTCAGCTTTTTTCATAGTAGAATATCCTTTGATTCCAGCTTCTTTAGCTTTCTTCTTTAATTCTACTAAAGTTAATTTACTTAAATCTTCTTTTTCTGCCTTTTTAGTTTCTTTCTTAGCAGGTTTCTTTTCTTCTTTTTTAGGAGTTTCTTTTACTTCCTTTTTATCCTCTTTAACTTCTTCCTTCTTAGTTGTTTTCTTAGTTGTAGTTTTCTTAGCAGGTTTCTTTTCTTCTTTTACTTCTTCTTTCTTTTCTACCTTTTCTTCTTTAGTATCATCCTTAGCTTTAGCTTTATCATCATCATTAATATAATCAACTACTTCATTACCATTAACTTCAGCTATAGCATTAGTAAGTACTCCGATTAATAATTTAACAGCACGAACTGCATCATCATTACCAGGTATTACATAATCAACTAAATCAGGATCACAGTTAGTATCTACAATACCAAATACTGGGATACCTAAAATACGAGCTTCTCTAATAGCATTTTCTTCTTTACGAGGATCAACAATAATTAAAGCTTGTGGTAATTTATTCATTGCACGAATTCCTCTTAAGTTTCTATCTAATTTAGCATATTCTTTCTTTATACCAATTACTTCTTTTTTAGGTAACATTTCAAATGTTCCATCTTCTTCCATTTTGTCAATTTGATCCATTCTTCTAACTCTTGAACGGATAGTCTTAAAGTTAGTTAAAGTTCCACCTAACCATCTTTCATTAACAAAATACATTTCAGTTCTAACAGCATTTTCCTCAGCTGCTTCTTGAGCTTGTTTTTTAGTTCCTACAAATAAGAACTTTCCTCCAGCTTCAGCAATTTCTTTAACCTTTGCATAAGCTTCTTCTAATTTTTTTACAGTTTTTTGTAAATCTATAATATAAATGTCATCTCTTGTTGTATAGATGTATTCCTTCATCTTAGGATTCCATCTTCTTTTTTGATGCCCAAAATGAACACCAGCTTCTAATAAATAATTCATTGATACTATTGTCATAATTTTTTTCTCCTTCGTTTTTTCTTCTATTAGTTTCTAATACTTATCACCCTAAGGCACTAGATAAATAAATTCACTAATATGTTTATTTTATTTTAAAGCTTCTAATAAATCAGCTTTCTTCATTGTAGAATATCCTTTAACTCCAGCTTTCTTAGCAGCTTCTTTTAATTCTGCAACTGTCATTTTAGAATAATCTGTTCCCTTTTCTTCTTTTACTTCCTTTTTAACTTCTTTTTTAGCTGTAGTTGTCTTCTTAGTTGTTGTTTTCTTAGCAGTTTTTCCTTTTACAGTAAATTCTACTACACTAACCTTTTCATCCTTTTTAATCTTACCAGCTTTTCCATCTTTAGCAATCTTAACAAATTTAACAAATGTCTTTGGATCATTGATTGCAATTTCTGATAACATCTTACGATTAACTTCAACTCCTGCTTTAGTTAATCCTTCAATAAATCTTGAATAACTAATATCATTTTGTCTACAAGCTGCATTAATTCTAGTTATCCATAGTTTTCTAAATTCTCTTTTTCTTTGTTTTCTATCTCTATATGCATATTGTCCTGAATGCATAAGTTGCTCTTTAGCAGTTTTATATAATCTATGTTTACTACCAAAGTAACCTTTAGCTTGTTTTAATACTTTCTTATGACGAGCTTTAGTAACAGCTCCATTCTTTACTCTTGCCATCTTTCTTCCTCCTTACAAATTTTTATATAATATTTTTTAATCTCTTTTTATCAGAACTACTTACAGTAGATCCACTTCTACAACTTCTATTGAACTTTGCAGATTTTTTACCAGTATTATGTCTACTACCTGGTTTACCTATTTTATAATCATTTTTACGCTTTTTAAATACTTTAGCGCTTGACTTATGTGTTTTAATTTTTGGCATAAATAATTCCTCCTAATATTATTTTTTATTTGGTATTAGTATGCATGACATATTTCTACCATCTAGTTTAGGTTTTTGATCCATAGTTGCAATATCTTTTACTCTATCATAGAAACGCTCCATAACTTCAGCACCTAATTCAGTATGAGCCATTTGACGTCCCTTGAATCTAATAGATAATTTTATTCTATCTCCTTTTTCAAGATATTTAGTTGCATTCTTTAACTTAGTCTCAAAATCCCCAACATCAATAACAGGCGATAAACGATATTCTTTTAATTCAGATCTATTAGCTTTTTGTTTCTTCATAGCCTCTTTTTCTTTTTTCTTCTTTTCATAACGAAATTTATTATAATCCATTACTTTACAAACAGGTGGATTTGCATTTGGACTTATTAATACTAAGTCTAGTGCAGCATAAGACGCTAATGTTAATGCATCTGCAATTGGCTTAACACCCATTTGTTCCCCATTAGGTCCTATAACTAAAACCTCAGGTACTTTAATTTGATCGTTTGTCAACATGTTATCATTTTTCTTTGCGATATCTAACACCTCCATATTATAGACAAAAGAAAAGTGAGTATATATTTATACCCACTTAAAAACCTAATTATATTAATTAATCTGGCTTTTTACCTATCGCTATTCGCAGATCAGGTGGATATAAATCTCTTTCCTTTTTTCTAAACTGTTATAATTATATGCAATTTTCTCTTATTTGTCAACACTTTTCAATAAAAAAAGGCTTACGCCTTAATCTAAATTCTTTTGAAATTCTTTTAAAGTCATCAAAAACTCATTAGTTTTCTTAATTTCTTCATCTAATTTTTCATAATTAGCAGTATTTTCTAACTCCATTTCAGTAGCCTTAGTTCCAGCATTAGTTTCTATACCAAACACTGGTGAAATAATAGGACTACTTTTAAATGTAGAAACAACTTCTTCACTAGCTTTCGCAGTTTCTAAATCATCAAGAGTAATTAAAACTGGTTCTTCTACTTCTTTCTTATCTAAATCATCTAAGCTAATTGGATTAACTTTTTCATCCTCATACTTATCAAATTCTCCACTTTCATACATAGCTTTAGTTTTATTAATTAACTCATCTATACTTATAATTGCATTCTTTTCTTGTTCTTCCTCAAACTCAGTTAAATTAATATTCTTTTCTTCTTCCTCTTGAGCTTGTTCTAATACTTCAGTAAGTCTTTGTAATTCTTCTTGAGCTTCAGTTTTATCTGGTTCTATATTAGTATATTCTAAATTAAGTTCTTCTTTTGCTTCTTCAACCACTAACTTAGGTTCTTCTACTTCACTCATAACAGGTTCTAATACTTCAGTAGTATCTTCCCCAATCTCTTCTTGAACCTTTTCTACTACCTTATTTAATTCCCTAGTATTATGACGTCTTTTTCTCTTGTAATAGCTCTTATCTAATAAATAAACGATTAAGCATAATAGACAAGCTACTCCTACTACGATATAAACAACCATTGTTTCTGTTGATGTTAAAAAATCTACTAAATCATTCATTTACTTCTCACCTCTACTATCAAGTCTACCACAAGATTTCTATAAAAAATAAATTAATTTAATATTTCAAAAATTAATTTATTTAATTTTACAAATAATTTACAAACCATAATTTTATGGTCAAGAACCCTTGTCTTAGAATTAATATATCACAAAAATAATTTTATGGAAATACTTTTTTAACTTTTTTTAAAATAAATTTTTAATATGCATATTATCTAGTATGAAATCTAATTTTAAAAGGTCTGTAATCATACTATTAATAGGTGGTTTAATAACAAAAATACTAGGAATGTTTATAAAAATTATTATGAGTAGACTACTAGGTACAGAAGGATTAGGTATGTACATGATCTTACTACCTACTTTTACTTTATTTATAACTTTAGCACAATTTGGTTTCCCCATAGCGATATCAAAACTAATCGCAGAAGATACTAAAAATAATATAAAACTAATTTCATCTATAATACCAATATCTATAATAATAAATATATTATTAATGATTATAATATTTATAATAAGCCCATATCTATCAAATAATTTATTACATGATAAAAGATTACTATTACCTATAATATCTATTTCTTTAGTAATACCATTTACTTCAATATCAAGTATATGTAGATCATATTTTTTTGGTAAAGAAAAAATGTTTCCTCATGTAATATCTACTATAACTGAAGATATAATTAGATTAATAATGATGATAATTGGAATACCATATTTTATAAAACAAGGATTAATTAATACTCTATGCTTTATAATACTATCTAATATTATAAGTGAGATAACTTCTATAATAATATTAATATTCTTTCTACCTAAAAATATAAATATAAAAAAAGATGACTTAAAGCCAAAAAAAAGATATATAAAAGAATCTTTAAATATTGGAATACCAAACACTACTGGAAAACTAATAGGTAGTATAGGATACTTCCTAGAACCAATAATTCTAACCAGTACATTACTCTTAGTAGGATATTCAAATAAATATATTACTACTGAATATGGAATACTATCTGGTTATGTAATGCCACTTTTATTACTACCATCATTTTTTACTCTAGCTATATCACAAGCCCTAATACCAGTAATATCAAAAGAATATACAAAAAATAATTATAAGGAAGTAAAAAGAAAAATAAAACAATCTATAATATATTCTCTTTTAATAGGAATACCAATTACTATATTATTTATACTTATACCAGAATTATTTTTAAAATATATTTATAATACTAATCAAGGAATAAACTATATAAAAGTATTAGCACCCATATGTTTAATACAATATATACAAGCTCCTCTATTATCTAGTTTAGATGCTATGGGTAAAAGTAAAGATTCTATGAAAGCAACCACTATAGGAGTAATAATTAGAACAGTCTTCCTAATAATATTATCACCCCTAAAAATAGGTATATGGAGCCTTATAATATCAATAAGTATAAATGTAATAATAGTAACATTCTATAGCATAAAAAAAGTAAGATATAATCTTACTTAATTATATTAATTTATCTTTTAAAACAATTCATAAACAAATCATCTTTATTATTGACTATGAAAGTTTTATTGTGAGCTCTATAACAATCACATCCTGGATCTCCAGCACTTTCTCCTTCACCTTGACACTTATGTGCATCATTTACTGCATAAGATTGAATTGCCCAAGAACCCGGATTATTTTTCCAACGACAACCACACCTTACTAGTACAAACCCTGCTGAAGCACTATTACTTGTACGAGGATAACTAGAAGTATCATGTTCATTATCTATAGCATAATTACCAGCTTCATCTTTGCATCTATAAACTGTTTCTTTATCACCAGTTGCTTTATAATCGTGTGAAATATGACTTTTAGAGTGATATTTACAATTTCTTGAATCACAACCAGCCCATTCATCATATCCATGACCTCTTACTAAATCTACTGAAAACGTGTCAGGTTTTACTCCTGAGTAGTCATCATCACAGAAAAGGTGTCTTTCTTTTTCTCCATATCCATAACTATTCCATGCAAATCCACCAGGATTATAACCACTTTTAACATAAATTATAGGTGGTGTCCTGTCTAGTTTAGTATAAGCTATTTTCTCATTAGAACAATGTCCTAATTTATCACAAGCTTTAAATTTAATAGTCACTTTTTTTCCTGCTTTATGTACATTTCGGCAGCTTTGAGAAGCATTGGTTACATCATCATCTTGTCCACTAGTTGTTAATTTATAAGTATCTAATCCTATTCCTGCATCTGTTGAGTCTTTAGCTCTAGCATATACATATTTATTATAAAATTTATCAGAAGCTATAGTACCAAGCCCTCTTTCGCTATTAGCACTACAATCTAAGTGATTAGCATTATTCTTTTTATATAATGTAATATTAGGTACTGTAGGTGGTTTTGTATCTCTATTCACTGAAACATTACAAGAACCCTCATTACCTGCTTCATCTTTTACAAATCCATATCTTTTGATATCTTTTCCATCATTTGTTAGTTTACTAGGATTACTTTTATTATATACTTTATTATTAGTATCTGAAGATCCATAATCTACTACTGGTCCTCCTGATAATTGTTCTTTATTTAATTTATAAGTTACATCTGATGTATACCATCCTAGTTTTAAAGTACCAGTTGGTTCTACTTTACATTCAGGTGCTTTCTCATCAAATTTATATGGTCCAAATTTTGTTCTAACAGAAGAATCCATTTTATTACCTTCTATATCAACAATACTATTTGGATTAATATGTAAATAATATAATCCTTCATCACCTTTAATTCTTGGATATTTAGCTTTATCTAAAGTAGTAGT
>JAFWNS010000031.1 GCA_017510225.1 Bacilli bacterium | reverse complement strand
TTATTATCTTCCCAATACTTTTGCCATTTTGCTTCTATCTCTTTATATTTATTCATCTTTAATCATTCCTCTCTTCTTATAAAATCTACTAACTAAATAATAACTACCAATAATTATAGGTAATATACATAAAGCCGCAACTATTATTTGAATATTAATCCTTTCAAAAAAACTAACTATTAATACAACTAATGAAATATCAAATGATGAAGTTAACGCTACTATCTGAAGCATTTGATTATAATCAGCCTTTCTCATATTTACTTTATGTTTATTAACTAAATATTTAACCTCAATAGGCTTTTTAGATTTATCTTTTTTAGCTTTTCTCACAATAAATATCTCATAAATAACTAAAACAATAATATATGTGAGTACAAATAATAATAAATGTATCATATTTCCTCCAAAAAAAAGCCCTTATATAAATAAGGACGAATTTACTCGCGGTACCACCTTAATTCATAGTAACCTATGCAACTTAATAGATATAAAGGTCTTACCCTAATATTCAATAACTAGTCAAGTTCATAATAATTTTATATTTACTTCCACCACCCGTAAACTCTCTATAAATAAAATATATTATTACTACTACCAGCAATATTTCAAATATAAACATATTATATTAAATTTTATTGTTTTTTTCAAGTATATAAACAAAAAAAAGAATACTAAGTATTCTTTTTATTATTCTTTATTAGCTTTCTTAGATTTATATAAAACCACTACAATGATAGATAATAAACCTATTAAGAATATACCAATAGCTGTAAACATTAGATCATTAGAATCATGTACTACAATTGTATATGTTCTATTACTTCCATCTTCAGCTGTTACTATTACTTGAATTTCAGATTTATCAGTTAATCTTTCATTACCTTGGATAGTAACTTTAGCAGTATCAGATTCAGTATAAGCTTTAATTTCTAAAGATTCTTTACCACCACGATCTATATCATAGACTTCTTTATTCTTATCAAAGTCAAATTCATAACCAACGATAGATAAATCCTTTAGATAATTATTACTATCTAATTCTTGTTTACTCTTAGATTGCTCTTTTCTAGTAATTCTAAGAGTATAAGTTTTTTCATCACCATTCTCAGCAGTTACTACTACTTTAATAGTATTAGCTCCTACAGATAAATCATGTTTACCAAAACCATCTACTTTAGCTTTATCATTAGAAGTTTCACCCTTAACAGTTATTTTCTTAACACTATAAGGAACTTCTACATCATAAGCATATTTATTACTCTTAAATTTAATAACACCATCACTTAAATATAATGTTTTTAATTTATTATCTGAGCTCTTACTAGCAGTCTTACTAGTCTTATTTGAACTACCACTCTTACTACTAGATTTCTTAGTACTACTTCCACCAGAACTAGTCTTAGATCTAGTAATATTAATAGTATATGTTCTCTTAGCTCCATTTTCAGCTACTGTTTTAATATAAACTGTATTCTTACCATATTTTAAGTTAACAGTTCTAGGGTTATAACCAGCCACATATGAAGCTTTACCATGTTCTAATTTAGCATTAATCTTAACACTACTTACAGTTGCTCCTACAGTAACACTATAATTTGTCTTAGTTTTACTAAATGCTATCTTACCTTGGCTTAAAGATAAACTAGATAAATAGTTATTACTACTCTTAACTGCAGGTGTAGGTGTCTTAGTTGGACTTGGACTAGGACTTGGAGAAGGTTTAGCTTTAACTGTAATATTTAAACTCTTATTTGATAAAGCAGCTTCTCCATCACCAGTATACTCTATATTATAAAGAGTAAATGTTTGTGATGTTCCAGCACTAGAAGCGCCAGCAGTTAATCTAAATGATGCAATATCAAATGATGAATTCTTTGCATATAAACTTGTTAAAGAAACAAAATTTCCTTGAATCATATCAGTATTCCAATCACCTTTTTTTGCCATATTGGAAATTGATATACCACTAGTCTTTGACCAATTAAAATTAACACCAGTCAAACCATTAGAAGATCCCTTAATAGTACAATCAGTACCTTCTCCTGCATTTAAAGTGGTTGTACCACAAGAGATGCTGATACTATTATTAGTTGGAACAGCAAAACTGCTATGTATAGCCCAAGCAACTGCTATGGCTATAACTAAAGTAAATATTGGTATAGCAATTTTTAACTTCTTATTTTTCATATCCGGCACCTCCCTTACTTACAACCCCTATTTTTATAAAATTAATCAACCAATCATCCGGAAAATCTGGATTATCTGGATTCTTAAGTTTTGCAAAATATCTATTTAATTTAGCAACATCATCATTTGTTATTCTTCCGTCTTTGGATACGTCTCCAGCTTTTATAACATAATCTTCTGTTATATTCCAATCATCCGGAAAATCTGGATTATCTGGATTCTTAAGTTTTGCAAAATATCTATTTAACTTACTAACATCATCATTTGTTATTTTTCCATCTGCATATACATCACCTAGAACAGATACTCGGAAAGTTATAATATTGCCACTGTCCCAAGTAATTACAATTTGATCACCAGTACGTGCTTCTCTATCAACTACATTACCATCTTTATCATGAGTTGTTACAGTTGCATTTGTTTCTATTTTATTAGCTATTTCTGATAATCTAGTACCCACTTTAACATTTTTAATAATATCTCCATCTATTTCTAAATCTCCATAATCTATACCATCAGATGAAATATCATAAGTTTTTGAGAAATTATGAGTTGTATTAGTAAATGTAACTGTATCTCCAGTATCTACAATGGAATTACCATTTACATCACTAACATTCATATCTAATTTCTTTTTATTAATCTTAGATTCAAATTCGCTTAGTATTTGATTAGGACCAACATAAATCTTATTATCTACAATTGTATAAGTATCTGATTCTATACTAAGTACATCCCATTGATTTATAACTTGATCTCCTACAACAACTTTAGCAATTGAATCGTTCTCATCATATTGAGCTTCAGCCGCTCCTTTAGTCGCTATAGCATCTGATATATTAAATGATCCTTCTACAAATAAATAATGGTTACCTAAATCATATTTTTCAGGATTAACTTCTGTATAATAATCACCATCAGCAGCACATGTCATTGTGAATATATATTTACCTTCAACAGAACCAGTTAATCCAAATGTACCAACTTTTTGAGCTGTTATCATATTACCATCAATAGTTGCATAACTAGGTGATTCTAATGTATATGTTGGAGTTGGCCAATTAAGATGTGTTGGAATTTTAACTGGTGAATTTATCTCAGTTGGAACATCTAAATCAATGTCAATATTTTTGTGATATTGATTACCACTTATTTTTACTTCCCTATTAGATACACCGTCAGTCATTAAGGCTGTATTATGACTTAAATCTAAACTTGTTAATTTATTATTACTTACATCTATTGTTTGTAATGCTGTGTTGTTACTTACATCAATACTTGTTAATTTATTTCCTGTAATACGAAGACTTTCTAAAGCTGTATAGTGACTAACATCAATGCTTTCTAGATTATTAGCACTTAATTGCAATCCTTTTACCTTATCTTGTACAGGTAAATTGATACTTGCTAAACTATTACTAGAAGCATCTAATGTCTTTAAATTAGACATATTAGATACATTTAATGTAGTAAGTTGATTAGATTGAACCTCAATTCCTTGTATATCAGGATTATGACTCAAGTCTAATGAAGAAATATGATTATATCCAAGTTTTAATGTATTAGATAAATTAGTATTATGACTTAAATCTATACTAGTAATATGGTTATGTTCTAAGTTAAGACTTCTTATACCTGTTAAAAGTTCTATACCTGTAGTATTTAGTACTTTTTCAGAATCAGATTTTCCTGTACCATCACAACTTAACTTAGTTAAGCTTGCTAACTGTTCTGTTGATAAAGCTTCATCATATCCCACATGAGTAGAATTTTCTGAATTGTATTCATCAACTACACACTTATATAAGTTATTATCTTTAAATTTTGAATTTTCAACACTATATGTTTTAGTGTATCCACTAGAACTAGTTCCATCATTTACAGTAATAGTATACTGACCATTATTATATGAATGAGTATAAGTTACTGAACTTGGAACTTGAACATCAATATTGTCAATATCAAATTCATCATCATTAATAGTAATAGTATCTTTACCTATATTGTATTTATTAGATTTAATATTGATAATTGACCATCTGTCAGTTGAACCATATGGAACAGCATAAACATTTCCATAATATAAAGCTCCATCTACTACCTTAAATCCAAAAGGAATTATGTCAAAAGTTACATACATTTTATTAATATCCAAATCTTCATTATTAACAAATATAAAACCTTGCTGCATTTCATA
Source organism: Bacilli bacterium (assembly GCA_017510225.1). Classification (GTDB taxonomy): domain Bacteria; phylum Bacillota_I; class Bacilli_A; order RF39; family UBA660; genus CAJMSU01. The sequence continues at coordinate 17,905 of JAFWNS010000031.1, read as the reverse complement.
CTCAGAACTAACCTTAACTATTTTCCATGAGTATACATATTCTCCACCAATAGTTGCTGTTACTTCATCATTAGCTACATTAAGCTCGAATGTGTCAGCTAATTGTTCTGTTACATCGGTATATGTTTGAAACCATAATCTTATATTACTAGTATCAAGATAACCAGTACCAACATAAATATATGAATCATGATTACCTGTGAAAGTTTTTTCTAAATCATATTTATTATTAGTAGAAACAAAATTAATTACTGGAACCTCTTTTGTTTCTCCATTATATGAAATATTTATATAACCTCTATTAACGCCGCCATAACTTCCGTTAATAACTTCAATATCACTCGCTGAATATGTTGGCTTTTGTATAGCATAACTCTTACCTATTACATATCCATCTGTTACACATCTTACTAATTTCCAAGTTTTAATAGGCTGATCACTATTAGAAGGTTTTAATACTAAGTTATCACCCTCTATATCTAAACTAGAGTTAGCGTCATCATAATCTATTTTACTCTTAATAAATTCATTAGACATAGTTCCAGTAAAGATATACTTTTTAGACAAATCATAATAACTAGAATCACAATGTACTATATCCATAGTTTTTATTACTTCATCACCATGTCTAAATTCTAATTGATTATAATCATTTTTTACAATATCTATATTAGTTGATGTAATATTAGAAGTTATAGTTTCAATAGAATCATCAGCACCAACAAAAATATAATCACCATCTAAATCATATTTATCTGATTTATAACTAACTATATCCCATTGTTTATATGTGCTTCCTTCTCCCTCATCATCATCTACATATAAAATATTATCCTTTATTTTGAAATAAACACTTCCCTCTACTGAAGTTGAGAAATCATCGACACTTAATTCATCAGATTTAACATCAATATAATCTTTATTTAAATAAGAAGAATACTTATCACTATAAAATGATACTGTATGAAATTCTTTTATAATTTTATTATCTTTATTTGCCTTTATAACAAAATCATCAGGATAAACGCCCGGATAATTTAAAGAAGCAGGCTTACGTGAAACAGTTCCGTTTGTTACTCTAATATTCTCAATAATATTATTCGAATCAATACTAGAATCTTCTTTTGTATTTACAAGAAAATCATACCCTTCAATATTAGATTCTACGTAATCATATTTATCTGAAGACCAACCTATAATATCCCATGTTTTGATTTTAGGGTCTGATGAAGGATCAATAGACTGAGAATCTATCTTTTTATAATATAAAGTTAATATAGCATCATTGTTGTTATAGATAAAATAACATTTTTGTTTAGAAGTAGTATTATTAACGTTTGCAGTAGTAATATTATCTGCCCCTATCCATATATAATCTTCATCAACAGGAAGATCATACTTTGAAGAAGTATAATCTACTTCTACATATCTTTTTACAATAGCATTAGTATTTCTAATATGAACGTAACCATTACTAGTAAATACTGTTAATCCTTTACTAATAGTTACAGGTTTTGTTGAGCTATCACCAGAAACTTTTATAGGCTCATCCTTAAACAATATATAATCTTCATCAACATCGTATAATTCAGATGTGCTAACACCTCCATACACAGGCACTTCTGCAAATACATTACCATTATACTCTAATGATAATTTAACCTCATCATTAATCACATCACTACCATTACTAAAATGATACTCTACATCATTTGAATTATTATTTCTTATGGATAAATTAGATAAAATTTGTTCTTCTGTTTTAGTAGCATCTGAACCAACCCAAATATATTTACTTCCATCTGTTGCATATTTCTCATTATCAACAGCAACATCTACTGAATGAACATTACACTTAGTAGTAAATGCATTATTAGCAGCAGTACCAGTAGCAGTAGCGTTTCCTATTCCTTTTGGAGTTATTCTATATCCACTAGGACCGTTGCTTAAACTCGCTACATCATTATCAGGTAACGTCCATGAAACTCTCCAAACATTATAGTATGGTGAAGTACTTATTGTCCACGAACTTGGAACTGTAACACTTGATACTAAAACACCACTATGCGCTTCTCCGTCATTAATAACATAATTATCTGTTTCAAAATCATTACCAGATATATCCACTTTTGAAGGAATTAGATTGTTATTATTACTTAAATCTATGTTTTTCAATTGATTGTTACTAGCATCTAATTCCTCTAGATTTGTAGTTTGTGTTAAATTCATTGTAGAAAATTCATTGTTTGCAACATTAAGATATTTTAACTTTGACATACCAACTAATGATGGATCTGTCCAAGCACCTAAAGAAGATGCAGAATTGTTCTTTAGTGATAAATATTCAAGATCGCCTTTCATCATATATATTTGTCCAGCGCCATCAAGTTTATTATTATCAAGTACTAGTTTTTTCAACCCTGAGAGAGAAGAAAAAGTTGATGATTCTCCTCCAAAATATGTAATGTTGTTGTTCGCTAGATCAAGTTCTTTCAAATTAGATAACTTATTCAATCCTCTTACATCAGATACACCCGCATTAGTACACTCTAATTTTGTTATAGATTGTAATTGTGCATCTGTTAAATTAGTATTATAAGACATAGAAGCATCATTTTCTTCATTATAAGCATCAACTACACATCTATATAATGCATCATCACTAAAATTAGCATTAGCAGGTGCATATGCCCTATTACTTAATGTATTAATAGAGTTATTTGTAATAACACCACCAATAACAAGAATTAGTATTAAACATAACGAATAACCCATTAATATTAAACTTTTCTTATCTTTTTTAAACTTATCTTTCATATCAACTTCTCCTATCATAGTACTCTATTCATTCTATTACTTTAATAATATCAAATTATTTATATTAATTCAATGTTTTTGAAGAAAAAAAGACTTAATTTAATTAAGTCTAAAATTCATTAATATATTCAAGTAATTTTAAGAATAAATTAATATATTCTTTAGATAAACCTTTCTTCTTTAGTTTCCTAATAGCAATTCTTTTCTTATTATTAGGTAGTTTACCAAACATAATAGAATCTATTTCTTCTTTTAGATAAGTATCTATCTTTAAATCCATTAAGATACTTTGTACATCATCATTAATTAATCTAACTGCATCTATTTCTATATCTTTACCCTTACAGTTTATAGTTAATTGACCAATAGTAGGACAATCTTTTACTTCTACTATAAAATCATTTCCATCTACATAATAATTAACATCTATTTGATCATTATTAAAGTGCGCAACTACATTATTAGTTTCTTTAGTATTTCTAAAGACCATTTTATAGTTTCTCTTCTCTGGTACTATACCACTCTTACCATCAATAGATCTAATAATTACAGTATAATTATTCTTTAAATAGTTATAATCTATAGAAGTCTTTAAGAAATAACCTTCTTTATATAAAGAAGTAATACCATCATCTTCATATAATGTATAAGTATTAGATACTCCTGGGAATATTTGTATTTCTAAATCTGTAGGTATACCAGTATTATTATAATCACTTCTATTACTTAAAGGAATTATACTACCAGCATGAGCAAATACAGGATATTCTTCTTCTTTAAAAAATGATACATATTTTTTATTACCTGGAAATTTCTTACCAGTAACAAAATCATACCATATACCATCAGGTATAAAGAATCTATGTACTGTTCTATTCATAGTTAAATCTTTCTTAGTAAGTATAGGACATACTAATAACTGAGAACCAAAGTAATATTGATTCTTATATAATTCATCATCATATACCCACATATAATTATAATAAAACGGTTGTATTAAAGGAGTCCCAGACTTAGTATAATTATAAGATTCTGTATATAAATAAGGTATTAATCTATGTCTTAATCTTAAATAATCTACTGCAATAGATGTAGTTTTAACATCCCATAACCATGGTTCTTTTTTATAATATTTACCTCTAGCACCATGGAATCTAAGTATTGGAGAAAATACTCCTAATTCTAAATATCTTAAATATAATTCTCCTTCTTCTACTCCACCATGATTACCACCAACATCATGAGACCAAAAACTAACCCCAATGTTTGCAGCATTTAAATATTTAAACGGCAATTTCTTTAACTCTTCCCAACTAATCTCACTAGAACCACCATAAAGAATAGGATATCTATGAGGAGCATATATACCATTACGCCCTAAAATTAAACCTCTTTTATTTAAATTCCTTCCTGAATCTAAGAACATATAATGATTAGTAGCCCACAATTTCTTTATATCTTTATCACCTTTATAATCATTCCAAAAGAAATCTACTCCTAAAGCTTCTAAAGGATGTAAGAAAACTTTAAATAATACATCCATTATTTTAGGATTTAATGGATCAAAATTAACTATAGTAGGATTCTTAATAGCCAAAAACTCTTGTACATATTTATAATTAGCTTCATGTGGATAAAAACCACCTGCAGGATCTATATTTAGTCCTACTCTAATACCCCTCTTATGAAATTCATCTATCATTTCTTTAGGGTTAGTAATTAACCTATTATTAAAAGTATATCCATTAGTTAAATCTTTATATTTATCAATGTTTCTAATATGCCAATCATTATCAAACAACATAACCGCTAAAGGTATTTTTTTCTTTTCAAATCTTCTTATTAATTCTTTAATACTTTTATCATCATATTCTATATTTCTACTCCACCAGTTACCAAAAGCATATCTAGGTATTAACATAGGAGACCCTGTCATTTTAAAATAATCAAATAATGCTTGTTTAAAGTCTCTATCATACATAAATACATATACATCTATATGATCACTAGGAGGATCAACTAAAGTACCATCTTCCATAATCAATTTACTTTGACTATCATCTATAGAAGCAAAACCATCTAAAGAATATAATCCCTTACAATAATTTCTATCTATATTTAAATCAACACTAATAAAATTACCTAACATATTTCTAGCTTCAGGATGTCCATAATACCAATCTTTATTTCTATCTCTTTCTCTACTATTAAGAGTTATTTTTAAATTTTTAGCAGGATCTACTTTAGTACCAACAAAAGGTGCATTCTTTAAATATTTTAATTTAAAATATTTAGTAGTTACATTTAAATAAGAATTGTTTTGGTCAACAGAAAAATTAGCAAGTCCTAAATTTCTTTTAGAAACTAACTGTGTAGGTCTATCAATAAATTGTCCACTAGGTGAAAACTCAAGTCTAACTATTCTTTCAGTAATAACACTAATCCTAAAATTATTACCTTTAATAATCGCTTTTTCTTCACTACTAGCCTTAGTATAATCTACTTCAAATTGTTTCCCAAGTGGATACATACCAAACACCTTCTTATTTTTCCTAATATCATAATAACATATAAAAAACAAAAATGATAGAAAAATCTATCATTTATTTATCTAAAAATCTCATATAATATTCTTCGTAGGTCATATTATTCTGATATATATATTTAGCAATCTTTTTACCTACATATCTATAATGCCATGGTTCAGCTCTAAATCCAGTAATGTCTTCATATCCTTTAGGATATCTTTGTATAAAACCATATTTATAAGCATTATTTCTCATCCATTTATATTCCTTAGAAGTAGAAAAAACTTTATTCTTTTTACTACCTATATCATAAGCAAGCCCTGTTTGATGTTCAGAATATCCCGCATGAGCAACATATTTATCTACATAACTAGTGCCATATAATTTTTGATATGTATCACATACATCTTGTTGATCTTCAAAACTTCTATAACTAGAATTTATAATTATACCGTAACCCTCTTTTTCTGCACCTTTGCTCATCTTCACAAATGCATCATATGCTTCTTTAGTAGATTGTTGTTTGTTATCAGAAGCATATTTTGTACTAATTTTAACTAATTTAGGTTTATAACTCTTCATAAGTTGTCTATGTTTAGTAACTAACGCATATTTATTATACTTCTTAATCTTAACTGGTTCTTTATAATTTTCTTTATCCATATCTAAATTAATCGCTAAAACAACAGTCTCTTCATCTTCACCAGACTCATCAGAATATTTAACATATCTATCATAATTCTTTATTTTAGCATAATCTACAGTAAAGAACTCTTCTAAATAAGTAATTTTTTTATGTTTAATAAATTCAGTAACATCTTCATCACTACCATGAGCTAGTATTAAAGATATTCCCTTATTATCATATTTTTTCTTTAATAATTTATTAATATTTCTAATTAAATGTTTATGATTTTGATATTTAATCTTACTATAATGATCTAAATTCTTCTCATCATAATCTTTACTTTCAAAAGCAGCATTCAAAGTCTTATTTTTACCAATATCCATAACATAACTCTTCTTAAATTTAAATAAAATAGTATTACTTGCTTTTTCACTATAACCTAGTTTTTTTAATTCATTAATATTATGTCTATAAAATATAAAAATAGCTAATAATATTCCAAATACTATACCAACTTTTTTTAGTAGTTCAATAGCTTCTGGTTTTAGCTTAAATTTTTTCTTTCTTACTGCCATATTATCACCTAATACTATAATATCATATTTTACTATTATATTAAAAGTGATATAATACAAAAAGTGGTGATATTATGAATAAATTTAAATATAGTAATACAAACAAAAGATATCATACTCTAGATTATTTCTATAAAAATAAATTTAATTCTAAAGTATTTAAAGTAAGTTTAAATGCTGGATTCTCCTGTCCTAATATAGATGGTACTGTTGGATATGGAGGCTGCATTTATTGTTCTAAAAGTGGTAGTGGTGAATTTGCCGGTAATAAAAAGGATAATATTAAAAAACAATTTAATGATATAAAGAAAAAGATGCATAAAAAATGGCCTAAAGCTAAATATATTGGTTACTTTCAAGCTCGTACTAATACATATGCACCTGTAGATAAATTAAAAGAGTTATATGAGACTATATTAGAAGAAGATAATGTAGTTGGATTAAATATCGCAACTAGACCAGATTCTATTACTGAAGAATGTTTAAATTATCTAGAAGAACTTAATAAAAAAACCTATTTAACTATAGAATTAGGATTACAAACTACTAATAATAAAACATCTAAGTTAATAAATAGATGCCATTCTCTAAAGTGTTTTGAAGATATGGTAAAAAAACTAAGAAATAGAAATATAGATGTAGTTGTTCATATTATAAATGGATTACCATATGAAACAAAAGAAGATATGTTAAATACAGTTAAATATTTAAATAAATTAGATATACAAGGTATAAAGATACATATGTTAAGTATACTAAAAGATACTCCTTTAGAGAAATTATATAAGAAGGAGAAATTTCATATACTATCTAAAGAAGAATATATAGATATAGTAATAAGCCAGTTAGAATTATTAAGAAAAGAAATAGTCATCCATAGAATAACTGGAGACCCAGATCCTAAAGACTTAATTGAACCTAATTGGTTAATAAAAAAGTTTTGTGTATTAAATGATATAGATAAAGAAATGGTAAAAAGAGATACTTATCAAGGAAAAATATAATTCTCTATTGTTTATATTGAGTTTTTATATTATAATTGTATAAGAGAGAGGTATGGTTATGAAGATAAATTTATCTAAGAAACAAAAGAAAATTGTTTGTGCCACTGTTGCGGCATGGGGATTTACTTTCATTATTACTGGTACTAGTCTAGGTTTATCTAAAGCTCCAGAAGCTAAAAATGATATAAATTTAAGAATAGTAGAAAAAAGAGAAGCATCTTCTAAAAGTAATGAAATCAAACCTAAAGATATGTCTTCAGAGGTTGATAAACCTATAAGTGTTGATATTAAAGATTATTTAGAGAACCCTGATGATATAGATCCAAAAATACTAAGATCTTTAAAACTAGATACTTCTGCAATCAAAATAAATGAAGCTGGCACTTATACTTATACAATTACTTATAAAAAGAAAAAGTTTAGTGCTACTTATGTAATAAAAGAAAAAGAATTACCTAATATAACAATGACATTAAAGAGTTTAAATTTACAAGTTGGTTCATCTTTATCTACTGATGTTCAAACTTATGTAAATGAAAAGTTAGATGATGAGGTAAAGAAAAATACTAAAATAGATTTATCTGCAGTTAATACATCACAAAGTGGTAATTATCAATATAGTATAACTTATAAAGGTAAATTATATACTGGTACAATTACTATATATCAACCAAATAAAACAACTAAACAAGAATCAAGTATAACACCTAAGAAAACAGATGAAGAAAAAGAATAAAAAAAGACATTGAATAATGTCTTTTTATTTTAGCCCAATTACTTCATTATCTTTATAATCTATCTTTTCATAATTAGGATCTTTAGGAAGACCCGGCATAGTTACTACATCACCTAAGTATACTGTGATAAAACCAGCTCCATTATAAACATTGATATCAGTAACCCTAATATTATAATCACTTATATTTATCTTTTTAGGGTCATCAGATAATGAATATTGTGTTTTTGATACACAAATAGGAAGATGAGATAAATTATTATCTTTTATTATATTTATTTTATCTATTACAGAAGAATCATATTCTACATTAGTTGCTCTATAGATTTCTTTAGAGATAATATTAACTTTTTCTTCTATAGATAAATTAGTATCATATAAATAATTAAAACTATTATCTTTTTTTATTGTCTCTAAAACTAGATTAGCTAACTCAACAGAACCATCACTACCCTCGTGATAAGAATTACATATAGTAAATGGCATACTATTATTCATACAATATTCTTTAATAGAATTTATATCTTCTTCTGTATCAGTATCAAATCTATTTAAACATACTATAACATTAGAATTAAACTTCTTCATATTATCATAGTGAATCTTTAAGTTATTATTACTATGATATTTTAAAGATTTAACTGTAGTAACTAAAACTACGCAGTCTGGTTTAAGATTAGATTCTCTACATTTTATATCAAAAAATTTCTCTGCACCTAAATCTGAACCAAAACCTGCCTCTGTTACTACATAATCTGCATAACTAAGAGCTGTTTTAGTGCCAATAACACTATTACAACCATGAGCTATATTCGCAAATGGCCCTCCATGTATTATTGTAGGAGTGTTTTCTAATGTCTTAACTAAATTAGGTAAAAAAGCATCTTTTAATAACACTAATAAAGATCCAACTATATTTAAATCTTTTAAATATACATATTTATTATCTTTATCTATACCTATTATTATATTAAAAAGTCTTTCTCTTAAATCATCTATATCATTAGCTAGAGATAATATACTCATTATTTCACTCGCAGCCGTAATATTAAAACCTGTTTCTCCATATTTAGTATTAATCTTTCTTAAAGTTCTATCGTTAACATCTAAACATCTTTTAAATAATACTTTAGATATACCTAAACTATTACCTTTTTCTACATGATTGTCTATTGCGGCACATATTAAATTATTTGCACTAGTAATTGCATGAAAATCTCCAGTAAAGTGTAAGTTTATATCTTCCATAGGTACAACTTGTGACTTACCACCACCTGTTGCGCCACCTTTCATACCAAACACAGGTCCCATAGAAGGTTCTCTTAGTGTTAATATAATCTTTTTGTTAAGTTTTTTTAACGCATCACTTAAACCAATACTAACAGTAGTCTTACCCTCTCCAGATGGAGTTGGACTGGTCGCAGTAACCAATATAAGCTTACCGTTACTATTACTACCATTACTTAGTATTTTAGCTTTATCATTTCCATATAAAACTAAATTTTCTTTATTAATACCTAATGATTTTGCTACATCTATAATATCAGTCATCAAATCACCTCTGGATAAATTATACCACAATAACAAATTATATTAAACTTGATTTTTTATATTATAATTTACTATCAAACATATAAAATCATATATAGATTTTATTTTTTTAATAGAAATATTACTCAAAAATACAAAAACTGCAATTTGTCAGTATATTTTTTTCGTGCTAGTATCTAGACCATTAAGAAAAAAGGAGGGATTTTATTGAAACAAATTATATTTTTCTTAATGATATTAATTGTTATTGCGGTATGTAGTAATACTAATGTATATGCAAGTAATGCTAACTTTTATGAAGGAGAGTATATTGATGGTATTTATATGAACAAAAGAGCTAATGGTAGTAATACAATATACTATCAAAAAGCTAGATTCTTTAGACAAACCGGTACTAATGCTTTTGCTTACTGTATAGAACCATTTAATTTTTTTAATGAGAGTTCTACTTATACATCAACCCTTACCCCAAGTAATCTATCAGCCTATCAAAAAACCAGAATATCTATGATAGCTCATTTTGGATATGGTTATAAAAATCATACTGATGTTAAATGGTATGCTATTACTCAGTTCATGATATGGCAAACTGCAGATCCTAGTGGGGACTTTTATTTCACAGATAGCCTAAATGGTACACGAGTAACCAAATATACTAGCGAAATGAATGAAATGAATAATCTAATTAATAACTATCAAACTACTCCATCTATTGCTGGTAAAGAGTATGACTTAGTAGAAGGAGAACACTTAGAAGTTACTGACACTAATTCAGTATTAAATTCATACTCATCTTCTGATAGTAATTTTAAGATATCTAATAATAAATTAGTATCTGAAGAACTAAAAGAAGGTATTTATGAAATTAATCTAACTAGAAATAGTAATATTCATAATAAACCAATTATTTTCTACCAAGCTTCTAATAGTCAAAATCTAGTAGAAACAGGAGATATAGATTCTAAAACTTATAAATTAAAAGTAAATGTTATTAAAACCAGTCTAGATATTACTAAAATAGATAGTGATACTAAAACTACTACTCCTAGTGGAGACGCTAAACTAGAAGGATCTATATTTGAACTATATAACTCTAATATGGAAAAGCTTAAAGAAATAGTTATAGATAAAAACTCTAAAGCTTATTTAGAAAATTTAACATTTGGTAAATACTATTTAAAAGAAATTAAACCTGGTATTGGCTATAATATAAATAATGAAGTATATGAATTTAGTATATCTAAAGAGAATAAAGATATAAAACTAACTATAGAAAATAAGGTTATAGAATCTAAAATAACTATAAATAAAAATTATGAAGGATCACCTAATCAAAAAGAACCTAATGTTACATTTAATATTTATAATAGTAAAAACAAACTAGTCAAAACCGTCACCACTAATTCATCTGGTATTGCAGAATTTATACTACCTTATGGTAAATATAAAGTAAAACAATTAAATTCTAAAGATGGATATTATAAAGTGGAAGATTTTATTATAGAGGTAGAGTCTAATGAAAAATTAAAATACTTCTTAACAGACTATAAAATAAAAGTGCCTAACACTAAAAAAGATAGTATAATTAATAGAATATTAAAACTAATATATTTATTATGTTTAAAAAATTGTTATTTGTTACTATAATATTATTTACATACTTGATTATATGTAACTTAATATATAATACTACTAAAGAAAAACACATAATATCAAACAATCTATTAATGACTAAAACACCCATAGAAACTGATAAACCTATAGGTAAATTAGTAATTAATAAAATAAATATTAATAATAAATTATATTCTATTAATAGTAAACATAATAATGTAGAAGAAAACGTTACTATATTAGATGGTTCAATAGAGCCATCTAATACAGATAGTATTATGTTTATTGCTGCTCATTCAGGTACTAGTAATATTTCATACTTTAAAGATTTAAATAAGTTAAATATAAATGATAATATCACTTTAATATATAAAAATATTAAATATAATTATATAGTAACTAATATATGGGAAGATAATAAAGATGGTTATATAAATATAAATAAAGATTATAAAAAACAATTAGTATTAACAACATGTAGTCCACTTCATAGTAATAAACAATTAATAATTAATAGTAAATTAAAAGAGTCTAATAATTAGACTCTTATTTTATTAATAATTCAATAGCTTTTTGTAATTGATTATCATTATCATCTGTAGGATTATCTTTATATTTATCACTTAGTTTTACTTTGTGAGTAGGTTCTACTCCTTTTTTATCTATCCAATTACCTTTAGGAGTTAACCATTTCTCAGTAGTGTATTTAACGCTAGACCCATTAGATAATCTATATGCCTTCTGAACAGTACCTTTACCATAAGATTTTTCTCCTACAATAACACTATTATCATATGATTCTTTAAATGCAGCTGCTAACAATTCAGAAGCAGATGCACTACCAGGATTAATTAAAACTGCTACTTTATATTTTCTTTTTTCTTTTGTATTAGAATACTTTTTAGTTTTATTGCCTTTAGATTCAATTTGATATAAGACTTTTTTCTTATCCAAGAATTTTTCCAATATCTTAGTTACTTGATTAAGATGTCCTCCTGGATTAGATCTAACATCAATTATTAAAGAATTAATCTTTTTCTTTTCTAATTTAGTTAGTTCTTTATCAAATTGTTTATATGTATTAGCTGCAAAAGAGCTTATATAAAGATATCCAATCTTTTTATTATCTTTTTCTATAACCTTACCTATAACAGAAGGTATATCTACATTATCCCTAGTAATAGTGGTAGTAACTTCTTTGTTATCTCTTAAAACAGTAATATCTACAGTAGTACCTTTTTTACCTTTTATAAGTTTAGTTAATTCTTCTATATTAGATTTACTAACATCTTTATTATTAACTTTTACGAAGATATCCCCTACTTTAAGACCACCCTTTTCAGCAGGTGAATTAGAAAACACTCCAACTACATAATTTTGTTTATCTTTAGTACTAACAGTAACTCCTATACCTACATATGAACCATCAACAACCTGATTAAAATCTTCAGTATCTTTATCATTCATATATATAGAATATGGGTCATCTAAAGAATCAATCATACCTTTAATAGCTGCGTTAACTAAGTCTTTTTCTTCTACTTTATCATAGTAATTATCAAGTATATTATTATATGTAGTAACAAACTCTTGTAATTCAGGAGATATTCTAACTCCAGAAGTGGTTTTAGTATTATTAGAAATTATACCACCTACTACAAAACCAAATAATATAGACACTACAACAATCACCAATACTTCAAAAGTATTAAAACCAACTTTCTTTTCTACAATAACTTCTTTTATTTTTTCTTTACTATCCTTATTCATAGTATCACCTTCACATACACTAATATCATATCACAATAATTTTAATTTTAGAATTAATTTTAAAAAAAAAGACATTTGTCTTTAAAAAATGGCGCCTCAACTAGGACTTGAACCTAGGACCCCTTGATTAACAGTCAAGTGCTCTAACCAGCTGAGCTATTGAGGCATAAGAGAATTTATTTTAAATACTCTTTAATACTATCATATCCCTCAATATATTCATCTACTGTTCTATCAGTAAACTTAATAAGAGTAGGTCCTGCTATAGATAATTCACTTACCTTAGTAGGATTAGAATTAGATTCACTAGAAGCATACTTCTTATTAAATCTATTACTCATGTTTACTGTATAAATATATAATGGTAAATTTTTAGATTCATAATCATTAATTAAAGTACTCATCTTAGAGTTTAAATCACTATTAGACATATCATAATATAATACTAAATATTCACCATCAGATACATTAAAACTATTACCCAAAAGTATTTCTTGATAACCAATTTCAACATCATCATTTTTCTTATTAGTCTTAGTTTTCTTATTAGTAATATATGTTGTTAATAAAAAGAATATTCCTAATACTATTAACACTACACATAATAATCTAATTATCTTATGAAATTCTTCTTTTACAGTAGTATTTACTACTTCCATTTCTTTTTTATTTACTTTTTTCTTATTGTTTTTTTTCTTATTTGCCACAAAAATCACCTAATGAAATTATAGCACAAGTAAAAATAGAGGTAAAGCCTCTATTTCATAGTCTGAACTAAATTTATAGATTGAGCTATTTCTACTAATTCTTTCTTATTTAAAACATCACTAACTATATAATAATCTATGCCATTACTGGACCAAGATAGAGAATTATCTGTCATTACCCCTAAAGTATCCATTAATCTATAAGGTTCTCCATAAGTAGGAACAACAGTGAATTCATTTTCTGCCTTAGAAGTCTCTTCTACTAATAGAAAAGGTTTTTCTCCGTCAAAAGTCATTATAATTCTTTTACCAGTATCCTTATTTAATTTCTCCTCATTAGTTAATTTAGTGCCTCTAGGTACAAATAAAGGATATATACTATCATCTAAACTACTAGTCTTTTTCGTTTTCTTAGAACCATACTTCTTCATAATAGTATTAATATTAAAATAATTATTATTAAATCTAGCAGAATAATTAATCTTATTAAATTTCATACTCATAACAATACTACCCTTTTTATCATATACAATTACTTTCTTTATATCTAACTTCTTAGATAATATAATTTTTTGTTTTACTAATTTCTTATTGTTAGGATAATCCACTTTAGTAATAATTTGATATCCATCTTTTATTTTTCTAAACTTCCTATTTCTATCATTCTTAATATCATTAACTATAGCTTTTAATAAATATATTTGTGAATTATTATATGGCCAATCACTTTGAAATTTAAAACTCTTATTTAAAGAAGGAGTTAATACATATACAGATCCTTTATTCTTAAGAATTATCTGAGTATGATTATTATTAATATTAGTTAAACTTACTTTATAATAACTAGGTCTTTTATAACCAACCTCTACTTTATATTTATATACTTCATCATTATTAACTATTTCCAAATCACCATCTAGTCTATATGACTTAATATTATCTATTCTTTTCGATAAATCTTTTATAACAGAATTCTCTCCTTGTTTAGAACACCCAACTAATAAAAACAACCCAATAAGTAGAATAAGTATTTTCTTCATAATTCACCTCTTTATATTCTACTTAATTATATGGATATTAATACTTATTATTACAAAAAAAGAAATAGTAATAACTATTTCTCTGAAATCTTAATTCTAACTTTCTTAGTCTTAGAAGAATATTTAAGTTTAACATCATCCCCTGTAACTTTGACAGGTACTTCATGTTCACCTACTCCATAATTCTTAAGATTAATATACGCATGGATAGATGAAGGATCAAGTTTGCTTATATTCTCTTGACTACCTTTAACAACTACTGTAACTTTAATATCTTTCTCAGATAAAGCTTGAACTTTATATCTACTATCAAGATGCTCTGTTGAGATAGATATATTATCAAATTCTTTAGTAGTAGAATTATCTATACCAACTTTAACAGTAATTGTCTTAGCACTAATTTCTGTTATACCTTTAGGTTTTTTAAGAGTTACGTGATATTCTTTAGAAGATTCTAATCCCTTAACATCTACTTCTACTTTAAGACTTTCAATCTTATCAACAGCAGCTTCTTCTCCATATACAGTAACCTTAGATATATTAGTATCAATATAACTAATTGATTTACCAAAAGCTAAATTACCTTTTGGAACTACCTTAATAGGTATTTCTTTAGATGGAGATGTAATAGTTAACTTAGCATCTACTGTCTTAGGAACTACTTCTACATCAACAACTTTACCATTAGTATCATAAGCAACTAGTGGAACATCTTTTAATGTAATCTCTCCTGCTTTTGGATTCTTAAGATTATTAACATCAACTAAAGCTTTAACTGTCGCAACCTTCTTAAGTTTATATTCTGCTCCCTTAATAATAACATCAGTTCTATCAAGTTCAACGTTTTCAATATATAACTTCTTATCTAGATTATCTTTATGTAATATATCAACAGTTAAGTTTCTAGTGTCACTAACTTTCTCATGTATTGTAACTGTTACTTGTGAAGGATTAAGTTTATAATCAAGTGATTTTAATCTTTGTGAATACTTCAAAGTAACTTTATGATTACCAGGTTTTAATCCAGTTAAATCAACACTAACTCCTTTAGAAGGAGATTGTTTAGCTAAAAATATATGTCTTCTTTGTCCTACTAGTGTAATATCAACTGTCTTAGGTAATCCCTCAACAACATATAACTCTTCATTATAAACAGCTGTTACTGGTTGATTATAAAGTATTTCAGCATACTTATCTATCATAACACTAGATTCTTTATCAATAACAAAGAATATACCAAAAGCTAAAATCAAACTAACAACTATTAATATAGATTTATTACCAGTAATTCTATCAATACTTTTAGAATTAGTTTCTACAAAATCCATTATCTTTAAGATAATTTTAGTAATTGGTGTTATTAACCATTTATCAAAGAATGAACCTATTAGTTGAAATAATTTTCCAATACCTCTACTCTTCTTATTCATAAATCTCTTCCTCATCTATTTCTTCAAATTCTTCTTCTGTTTCTTGTTTAGGTCTAAGTTCATCTATTAATAACATTCTAACATCATCAATTGTTAAGTTGTATAACATTTCTCCTTTAAGAGCAATAGAAATTCTACCAGTCTCTTCAGAAACAACAATACATATAGCATCTGTTTCTTCAGCTAACCCTAAAGCTGCTCTATGTCTAGTACCAAGTCTTCTATTAATCTTTTGACTATTACTTGTAGGGAATACTGCTCCTGCACAAGTAATTCTATCACCTTGGATAATAACTCCACCATCATGTAATGGATTTCCTTCATAGAAAATTGCTATTAATAAGTCACTAGATAAATCTGCATATAATTTCTTAGCTTTATCTATATAATTACCTAAACTAATATCTCTTTCAATAACAATCAATGCACCAATTTTATCTTTTCTAAGATAATCAATTGCATTAACCATTTCATAAACAACATGTTCTCTTTCATCAACAGTCAATACTTTATGACGTCCTAATAATTGACTTCTTCCTAACTGTTCAAGAATAGTTCTAATTTCAGGTTGGAATATAATTATTAATGAAATTGGTCCCCATTGAATAATATAATCAAGTAATACACCTATTGTTGTAAAACCTAACCAATCACTAACTAACTTTAATATTACAATGAATGCAACACCCTTAAATATTAAAGATAATTTTACGTTATTACGTATATTTTTAAGTATATAGTAAATAATTAACCATACTATTCCAATATCAGCTATTTTTCTAAGTATAGATAATATATTAGTCATATTAAATATCATTAAAACATCTCCTTTGTAATCTTTTTTTATTACTCATATTCTATCTATTATGATAACATTTTTTATCGTCTTTGACAACAGTAGAACATAAAAAAATTAAGACCTTTTTGATCTTAATTAGTATAAAAAAGATAGAAATCTATCTACTTTCAATATGATTAAATAAAATACCAATATTTACTAAACCAGAAATACCTACTAGTGTATAAATAATTCTACTAAGTAGTGATCCAGTACCAAATATTGCATCAACCAAATTGAAATCTAGAAGTCCTATTAGACCCCAATTAACTGCTCCAATAATAGTAATTACTAATAAAACTTTTTGAATTTTCTCCATAATTATTCCTCCTACAATATATTATTAACAAAACAATTATAAATATTCATTTTTTATAAAAAGAATTAGTAATACTCTACTAATTCTTCTATATTCTTTCTTATATTATGACGAGGACTATCAGGACAGTCATCAGTTCTATAACCTACTGGTAATAATGCCACAGGAATAAACTCTTCAGGTATATCAAACTCCTCTATTAAAACATTTCTATCAAATAAATCTATCCAAATGTTATCTACTCCAATATTAGTTGCTTCTAACATCATATGAGTTGTAACTATAGATGCATCTATATCAGAAGTAGAATGAGTTCCATCACTAAATGCTTCTTTAGTATTAGCACAT
>JAFWNS010000030.1 GCA_017510225.1 Bacilli bacterium | reverse complement strand
TATGGAGCGGATGAGGGAAATCGAATCCCCGTCACAACCTTGGCAAGGTCGTATTCTAACCACTAAACTACATCCGCAAAAAAAATGGAGGGGCCTACCGGATTTGAACCGGTGATCAGGGTGTTGCAGACCCACGCCTTACCACTTGGCTAAAGCCCCATCTCGTAATAAAGTATATCAAATATATAGAAAAATTTCAATATAATTATATGATAAAAAAAAGAAGTTATTACTTCTTTATAAAATCATATATATTTTCACTATTATATCTAAATTCATTATTTAAAATAACTTCTTTTAATCCATTAACACTATCATAATAATATAATTTATTATCAGATATAAATGATATTGAATCATTATATAATTTCCATTCCTTCATATCAACATCTCTAAACAATAATACTGGATGTTTATAATTATTATTAATAATTTGATACAAATTACCATTCTTAGTTCTAAAATAATAAATAGATTTATACTTTCTAATTAATACATCACCATATAATTTAGATATCTTTTTATTTTTAATATAATAACTAAATATATTATCTTTATTTTTTCTAATAGTATTTACTTTACCATTACTATAATTAACAAACCCACTATGTCTATCTCCTACTTTTTTAACTTTCTTGGTTTTAGGATCTATACTATATTGTACTTTACTATCATTATCTGTTAAATAAAGTAAGTTATTATAAACACCATTTATATAAGTATTAATAGATAATTTATTTTCTAATTTAATACTATATTCTTTATCTTTAATTAAATCATATACATATAAATCTTTATATTCAATATTATCTTTAGTTAAATCAGTATTTATAATTACATAATAATTACCTACTAAAGCAGATAAATTATTATCATACTTATCATTCTTTAAAAACTTCTTCTTTACTATATTTTTATTATCTATTACATATATACCTTTATAAAACCATAATACATATTTATAATCTTTTAAATTATTTTGATATATAGAAATATAATCTTTTTTAACATTTTTATTACTAGTTAAAATATCCAACTTATATTTGTCTTTAGATAAACTAGTTAATACTTTCTTAAAGTTCTTATTATTAGACTCTTTTAAATAAGAAGAACTAACTTGTTTATTATTTAATAAACAATATATATCAGAAATATTATTATCTTTATATATAGGTAAAATACATTTTAAACTATTAGATTTATACTCTTTAATATTATTTATAATTTTCTTTTTATTATTATTATTTTTATATATAAAAGTATATATATTCTTTTTCTTCTTAATAGTAAAATAATAATTATTATTGTTATCTTCTTTCCTATAAATTTCTTCTATATTATATTTATTAGATAATAGATTATATTTAATATTATGTTTTGTTTCAAGTAATGAAAAAATATATTTAATAAGAATAATTAAAACTATTAAAACAATACATATCTTTATAAACTTCTTCATATTATCACCTATTAAAATTATATCAAATAAAAAAGATTAGATAAAGTCTAATCTTCTTTTGGACTTGAAACATATTTTTTCTTTTCTTCCATCATGTATGAAGAAATTGCTGTTTCTATTTCTCTTAAAGCATCTTTAGATATATTAGATAAAACAACTAATTCTTTAATTGTATCTATATATATTTTACCCCAAATTACTCCACTAGCAACTTTTAAATCATTAAACATATCTGGAGTAATAGAGTCTAAGAAATATCCAAAAACTACTCGTTTTCTTCCAACTAATAATCTTTTATTAGTAAGCGCTACTACTGCAGAAGTTATCATATTAAATGGATTATCATTTTTTTGAGCAATAAAAGCATATAATACTTTTTCATCTGGATTTAAATGTCTTTCTACAATATTAGAATTCTTTTTTAATCTCCAACCTACTGTAAAAGGATATTTATATTTAAATTTTAATACACGTTCATAAACTGTATCTTCCATCTAATCACCTACTTACTAATAAAATTATTCTTTTTAAAAAACTCCTTATAACCATTCATATCACTTAATCCTTCTAATGAGTCAACTAATTTATCATTAGATACAACTACTAAGAAAGGTGTTCCAAATGATTGAAATTTTTCTCCCATACTATTTAAATTATTAACATCAGCTTCACTCATATTATCAGTATTTACATGATATATATCAAGTTTATACTTATAAGCAAAATTCATTAAGATAGGTTCTGCAATTTGACAATACCCACAAGTTGGTCTAGAAAATAAAACTATACAATTTACTTCACCACTATAAAGTTCTTTAAATTTATTAACATTGATCTCAACAAACTCTTTCTTTTCTGAATCTTTAACACTATCACTCTCTCTTTGAGCACGAGATACTATATCATCAGAATCATAATTAGAAGTATTTGCATTATTACTAGAATCATTACTACTAGGAACTACAGCTGCAACTACTAATACTAATATAACAACAATTACAACACCTATACCTAACCATACTTTACTATTTTTCATATATACCTCCACTACTGTTATTATAGCACAACAGTATTATTTTTTATAGTTATAAATTAATTTTTATCCTTTTCTAAAAACTCCTCATAAGAAATATATTTATCAATAATTTTACCATCATCTAATATCTTAATTACTCTATTACATAAAGTATCATTAAGTTCATAATCACGAGTAGTAAATATAACTTCCCCTTTGAATCTTAAAAGACCTTTATTTAAAGAAGTAATGCTTTCTAGATCTAAATGATTAGTAGGTTCATCTAATATTAAGAAATTAGGTTCTTCTAACATAATCTTAGATAACATACATCTAGCTTTTTCTCCCCCAGATAAAACATTTACTTTTTTAAATACATCTTCTCCAGAAAATAACATTCTTCCTAAAAAACCTCTAAGTACAGTTTCATCATCTATATCAAAATACTGTTCTATCCATTCTAAAATATTTTTATTACTATCAAAATATTCACTATTATCTTGAGGTAAATATCCATACTTAATAGTAGTACCCCACTCTATAGTACCTTTATCATATTTCTCATTACCACTTAAAATATTAAACAAAGTAGTTTTAACCATATCATCATCAGCAATTACACATATTCTATCACCTTTTTTAACAGTAAAAGATACATTGTCTAATATTTTCTTACCATCAACTTCTTTAGTTAGATTTTCTACTGTTAATATTTCTTTTCCATGATCTTCCATTTTAAAGTCAATAAATGGATATTTTCTAGATGAAGGAACAATCTCATCTAATACTATCTTATCTAACATTTTCTTTCTAGAAGTAGCCTGTCTACTTTTAGAAGCATTCGCACTAAATCTATCTATAAATGCTTGTAATTCTTTCATCTTAGCTTCTTTCTTTTTATTAGAATCTCTCATTTGTTTTTGTAATAATTCACTAGATTCATACCAGAAATCATAATTACCTACATAAAGTTTAATCTTTCCATAATCAATATCTGCAATATGAGTACATACTTTATTTAAAAAATGTCTATCATGTGAAACTATAATTACTGTATTATCAAAATCTATTAAAAATTCTTCTAACCATTTAATTGCATCTATATCTAAACTGTTTGTAGGTTCATCTAATAATAATATATCAGGATTACCAAATAAAGCTTGAGCAAGTAAAACTTTAACTCTTAATTTAACTGGTATTTCTTTCATTTTTTGATAATGCATAGAAGTATCTATACCTAAATTATTAAGAAGAGTCGCTGCATCAGACTCTGCATTCCAACCATCTAATTCTAAAAACTCTGCTTCTAAATTAGCAAGTCTCATACCTTCTTCTTCAGTAAATTCACTTTGAGAATACAATTTATCTTTCTCACTCATAATAGAATATAATTTATCATTACCTCTAATTACAACATTAATTAAAGTTTCTTCTTCATACTCATAATGATCTTGTCTTAAAAAAGATAATCTTTGATCTTTAGATATAGTAACTTCTCCAGTAGTAGTATCAATCTCACCAGATAATAGTTTTAAAAAAGTAGATTTACCACTACCATTAGCACCTATTAATCCATAACAATTACCTTCAGTAAATTTTATATTAACATCTTCAAATAATGTTCTCTTACCAAATTTTAAACTAACATTACTAACTTGAATCATCAAATCACCTTCCCTATAATTATAACATACTATTTATACAATAATAGTTATTATTTTTTAAATAATATTGTATAATAGTTATAGGTGATTAATATGGATATTAAAGATTTAAAAAATAAAGTGATTGCTCATAGAGGAATACATAATAATAAAACAGTACCAGAAAACTCTATTAAAGCATTTGAAAAAGCATTAAAGAAAAATATCCCAATAGAATTAGATGTTCATATATTAAAAGATAATACTTTAGTAGTATTTCATGATGATAATTTAAAAAGAATGACTCATATAAATAAAAAGATAAGAGATTACACTTATCCTGAATTAGAAAAAATAACTCTACTAGATACTAATTATAAAATACCTACTCTAAAAGAAGTATTAAATCTAGTAAATGGTAAAGTATTATTATTAATTGAATTAAAAAATGATTATAGAACTAATATTATGTGCACTGAAGTATGTAAATTATTAGATAATTATAAAGGAGAATTTATTATTCAGTCATTTTATCCTAATATAATAAGATGGTTTAAAAAACATAAACCAGAATATATTAGAGGATTATTAATTACTAATAATTATAAACATCATTTCTTAAGAAGATTTGTTAAGAGTGACTTTATAATAAATTATTGTTCTCCTAACTTTTTATCAGTAACTAAAAAATTACTTTCTAATAAACAAATTAAAAAACAAAAAAGTAAAGATATTCCTATCTTTACTTGGACAATTAACAATAAAAATGAACTAAATAAATATAAAGATAAAGCTGATACATTTATCTGTAATAATTTATAGTTTATTTTTTTTGCTCTTTTTATCAGATTTTACTCTTAATATTGAACTAAATATTTCAAGTAAATCATCATACTCACATAAAGCATCTGCTTTTATTACTGCTTCTAAATACTTTTCTCTATTTATTTTAGAATAATCTAAATAATATGCTTTTAGATTATTTTTTTCACATACATAATCCATAAATTGTCTTAAGTATTCTCTCTCACATCTACCATTACCTTCTCTAAAAGGATGAATAATATCTAAATCTGAATATAGTTTAGTAAAAAATACTAATAATTCATCTTTATCATTTATATTATTAGCTTTATGATAAGCATCTTTTAATGTATTATCTAAATTTTCATATATAACTTGTGGAATACAAAATGGAATAGTTTTCTGAATATTTTCATTTCTTATCTTTCCTGCAAAATCATAAATATCTTCAAATAGATATTTATGTATAGATAAATAATGATTTACATCAAACGTTTGCTTTCCAGGATCTAAATATAATCTAGCTAATTTATAACTAGTACTCATACGTTCTACTTTCTCTAAATCCTCATTATTAGTAATACCTAGTTTATTTTTTAATACACCATTTTCCTCATACTTTGATTTATAATTCAAGAGATCTTTATCTAGTCTTGACATCTTTATCAACTTCTTCTCTATTTTTTTCTTCTTCTTTTATTTTCTGTATTAGTGAATATAAAAAACTCTCATCACTCTTATTATTTTTAATATATTCTACTATTTCCTTAAACTCTTCTTTTTTTAGAGGATTTTCTTCTATTTTATTACTACTATCAGCAGATTTAACTGCTTCCTTTATTTTTTTATTCATAAAATACCTCCATTCTTATAAATATATTTTATCATAAAACAAAAAAAAGAAAAAGATTTAACTCTTTTTCATTTTGTTTGTAACTTCATCAGGTACTACTTCTACTGTAATTGGTTTATCATCTTTACTAAACTTCCTATCTTTAGCTTTAGCTTCTTCTTCTTGCATTAATACATTATAAGCAACTTTTCCTATTAATGTTTTAGGAAGTTCTTCTCTAAATTCATATTCATATGGCCATGAATAAATAGCTAAATTCTTTTCACAATGTTTCTTTATAGACTCTAATACTTCATCACTTGCTTTAGAAGGATCTTTTAATACTATAAATGCTTTCGCAACTTCTATTTTATATGGATGAGGTATTCCAATAACACAACTCATTGATACATCTTTATGACCATCTATAACATTTTCTATATATTGTGGATAAACACAATAACCAGATGAAACTATCATTCTTTTGATTCTTTGTTTATAGTAGATAAAACCATCTTTATCCATATGAGCTCTATCCCCTGTATGTAACCATACATGACCATCTTTATGTTTCCTTAAAGTTTGTTTAGTTTCTTTTTTACTTCTATAATATCCTTTCATAACAGTAGGACCACTAATTACTAATTCTCCATCTTCCCCATATGGAAGTTCTCTTTCTGTTGAAGGATCAATTATTTTATATAATGTATCTGGTAAAGGTACTCCAATAGAACCTTCTCTATAATGGTTTACTGGTGTCAAGCAAGATACCGAACTACATTCAGTTAAACCATAACCTTCTCTTAATTCTACATTCGCACCATGTTTTTTAAAGAATTTATCTATTTTTTTCTTTAATTCTATAGACAAACTATCCCCACCAGAAATAGCGCATTTAATATATGACATATTATGAGGAATAATACTTTTATTTTTTAATAATGCTTCATATAAAGTAGGAACACCTATTATGACATTAGGTTCATATTTTCTTAATAATCTATCAAATGTTTTAGCACTAAATTGTGGTACTAAAATAGAAGTTCCCCCAAGATATTGAGCAGTATGAACACAAACAGCAAGTCCAAAACCATGGAATATTGGCATAATAGCTAACACTGTATCCTTTTCTTTTAAACAAGCACACATTTCAAAAGCTTGCATCGCAAGAGCATTTAAATTTAAATTAGTAAGTTCTACACCTTTAGGTTCACCAGTAGTTCCACCAGAATAAAGTATAGCCGCAACTTCTTTACCTTTAAAATCATCTTCTATTTCTTTAGTATATGATCTACCTAACTTAATAAAATCATTCCATTTTAATATTTTATCTTTATTTTTACCTACATACTTATTAATAACACCAGATGCAGTAGTATAAATATTCATAGTTTTATATGCAGCAGACAAATATAATGGCATAGAATCAGCTGCACTAGCTACTATAATATTCTTAATCTTAGTATCATTTACTATATTTTCTATTTTATCTAAAGATACATCTATAGTAAGAATATACTTACTACTAGTTTTATTTAAGAAATTTTTTATTTCATTTTCACCAGATAATGGATGAATCATATTAGAAATAGCCCCTATCTTATTAATTGCATAAAAAGCAATTATCGCCTCAGGTGTATTAGGCATACATACACTAACTATATCTTTATGTTTAATACCTAAAGCTTTAAAAGATCTAGCTGCTTCATCTATTTGTTTTAAAAACTCATGATAAGTCTTCTTTGTACCATAATAGTTATAACTAATATTATTTAAATGTTTAGATGCTGTATACTCAATTAATTTATATACAGAAAAATCTGGATATTCTAAATGCTTTTGTACACCATCATAATATTTATACCAAGGAGTCTTTACTCTTTTTACTGCCATGTAATCATCTTCTTTCACATTATATATTATTATAAATACTTCCCACCATTACCATTATAATACAAATATATTCATCAAGCAAACAAAAAACAGTGATTTACTCACTGTTATATTCATATGGTGGAGCATAGCGGGATCGAACCGCTGACCTTCACGGTGCAAACGTGACGCTCTCCCAGCTGAGCTAATGCCCCATAACAATATAGATTATAACATAACCAATAAAAAAGTCAATATCTTTTATATTTTTTCTCTAAG
>JAFWNS010000029.1 GCA_017510225.1 Bacilli bacterium | reverse complement strand
TAGGTATTACTGATATTGATCCAATAGAATATGATTTATTATTTGAAAGATTCTTAAATCCAGAAAGAAAAACTATGCCTGATATAGATACAGATTTTCCTGATGATAAAAGAGATGAAGTAATAAATTATGTAGTAGAAAAATATGGTAAAAAGAGAGTTTCTGGAATAGTTACTTTTGGTACTTTAGGTGCTAAACAAGTATTAAGAGATGTTGCACGTGTTTTAAATATTCCTAATTATAAAATAGATGGATTATCTAAATTTATTCCAGCTTTTACTAAAGATAAATTAAAAGATTTTTATAATAAGAATAAAGTGTTTAAAACTAGAATAGATAGTGATGAGTTGTTATCTAAGATGTTTGATATTGCGGTTAAAATAGAAGGGTTTCCTAGACATACATCTTCTCATGCTGCAGGTATTGTAATGAGTAGAGTAGATTTAGATGAAGTAATTCCGCTTACTATGAGTGAAGGAATGTATTTAACAAGTTATTCTATGGAATACTTAGAAGATTTAGGTTTACTCAAGATGGATTTCTTAGGACTTAAAAACTTAACTATTATTAATAATATAATTAATGATATAAAAGAAATATATAATGAAGAAGTAGATTTTAATAAAATACCACTTGATGATAAAGAAACTTTAAAGATATTTGAAGAAGCTAATACTAGTGGAATATTCCAGTTTGAATCTACTGGTATGAGAAATTTTCTTAGAAATTTAAAACCTAATACATTTGAAGATGTATTCTCGGCAATTGCTTTATTTAGACCAGGTGCTGCAATTAATATTGATTCATATATTAGAAGAAGACATGGTAAAGAAAAAGTTACATATTTAGATCCATGTTTAGAACCAATTACTAAGAATACTTATGGTATCTTAATATATCAAGAACAAATAATGCAGCTTGCTAATATTTATGCAGGATATACCTTAGGAGAAGCTGATATTTTAAGACGTGCTATGTCTAAGAAAAAAGTTAGTTTATTAAAGAGTGAAGAAGAAAAGTTTATTAGAAAAAGTGTAGAGAAGGGTCATGATAAAGACCAAGCTAAGAAACTATTTGACTTAGTATTAAACTTTGCAGGTTATGGTTTTAATAGAAGTCACTCTGTAGCGTATTCAATTATTGCTTATAAAATGGCTTATTTAAAAAGTCATTATAAACTTGTATTTTTTGCTAACTTATTAACTAATGTTATTGGATCAGAATCTAAAACTCATGAATATATTATGGAAGCTAAAGCTAACGGAATAGAAGTTTTAAAACCTGATATAAATAAGAGTAGTAATAGATATGTAGTTAGTGATAATAAGATTATATATCCAGTATCTAATATAAAATCTATTGGTACTGTAGTAGCTTCTGAAATACTAAAAGCAAGAGAGTCTGAAGAGTTTGTTGATATATATGATGCTTTTAGTAGACTATACTTAGCAGGTCTAGGTAAAAAGAATTTAGAAACTTTAATATTTGCAGATACATTTAGTAGTTTTGGTATTAATAGAGCTACTCTAATATATAATTTAGATAGTTTGTTTAATTATGCAGAACTTACTAAAGATATAGAACCAGACTTAGTAATGAGACCAGATATAGAAAAACAACAAGAATTCTCTGATGAGTATTTACTAGAAAAAGAAAAAGAAGTATATGGATTCTATCTTTCACAACACCCAACTACTGCGTATATTAAAGATAATAAGTATTGTATTCCACTAAATACAGTACCAGATCATTTTAATAAAACAGTAGATTGTTTAATACTAGTTGATAAAGTGAAAGTTATTGATACTAAAAAAGGAGATAAAATGTCTTTTATTACTGGTAGTGATGAAACTGCTAGAATGGACTTTACTTTATTCCCTAAAATATATAAATTATATTTTGCTATTGAAAGAGGAGATTTATTAAAAATTAGAGGTAAAGTAGAAAAAAGACTAAATAAGTATCAAATAGTAGTAGAAAAAATAAAATATTTAAAAGAAAAGAGTAAAAAAGATGAAAAATAAAGAAAAAGTTTATAGTGTCGCAGCTATTTTATTAATAATAGATCAGTTTGTTAAATTATTAATAAAGACTAAAATGAAAGTATTAACTGAAATTAAGATAATACCTAATTTCTTTTCTATATATTATGTTAAGAATAAGGGAGCTGCTTTTTCTATATTAAATGGTAAAACTTATATATTTATTATAGTAGCTATTCTATTATTATTCTTAATAGATAGATATTTAAAAGAAGAGAAGTTTACTAAACTTAGTATTATATCTTTAGGTATGATTATTGGTGGTATAGTAGGTAATTTAATAGATAGATTACTATATCACTCAGTAATAGATTATTTATCTTTTAATATATTTGGTTATAACTTCCCAGTATTTAATATTGCAGATATTGGTATTACTGTAGGTTGTTTACTTTATATAATTGAACTTATTAGGAGGAGTATAAATGAAAGTAAAAGTAGAAGTAGAAAAAAAGATAAGAATAGATAAATATTTATCTAGTGAATTAGATCTTTCTCGTAGTAAGATTCAAAAACTTATTAAAGATGAGTTAGTACTTGTTAATGACAAAATAGTTAGTAGTAATTACCAAGTAAAAGATAAAGATGAAATAGAAATTAAAGATGAATTAGATTATGAGATAAATATAGAGCCTGAAGATATAGATATAGATGTAGTATATGAAGATGATGATTTATTAGTTATTAATAAATGTAGTGGTATGGTAGTTCATCCTGCTCCTGGACATTATAGTGGTACTTTAGTAAATGCGCTTTTATATAAATTTAATATTGAAAGTAAAGATAAGATTAGACCTGGTATAGTACATAGATTAGATAAGGATACTAGTGGTTTAATGTTAGTTGCGAAGAATGAAAAAACTCATGATGCTTTAAGTTCTATGATTTCTAAAAAAGAAGTAGATCGTCACTATCTAGCAATCGTAGATGGAGTTATTACTCATGATACTGGTACTATAGATGCTCCTATTGGAAGAGATTTAAATAATAGACAAAAGATGGCTGTTACTGATATTAATTCTAAAGAAGCAATTACTAATTTTAAAGTATTAGAAAGATTTAATAATAATACATTATTAGAATGTATTTTAGAGACAGGTAGAACTCATCAAATAAGAGTACATTTATCTTATATAGGATATCCTGTTAATAATGATCCATTATATGGAAAAGGTAAATCTACTTCTTTTGGACAAATGCTTCATTCTAAAAGTATAAAATTTAAACATCCAAGAACAAATAAAGAATTATTTTTTGAAGTAGATCCACCAAAAGAATTTATGAAAAAGTTAGAAAATTTAAGAAATGAAACAACTAAATAAGTTGTTTTTTTTCTATATAAAAAAATATGTAGAAAAATGGCATATTTTTAATTACTATTTTCTTTATTTATGTTATAATTTTAAATAGGAGAGTGTGTCTTATGAAGAGTATGATGAAGAGATTTGTAAATAATTTTGAAAATATTACTAAATATTACAATTTCTTAATAAACAAAACTAAAAAACATGAGTATGTAGGAATTGCTAATGAGTGGTTAATAGATAATTATTATTTACTTGTAGAACATAAAAATGAATTAGTAAATATGAAGAATAAGTTCAAAAGAAGCAACAAGAAAATTAATGAGCACTATTATCACTTAAGAAGTATTGTTCATAAGAAATACTATAATGTTGATTTTAAATACTTAGTAGAAGAGTTAAGAAAATATCAAAAAGATACTAATGAAGTATATACTTATAAAGAATTAAAATTAATTATTCCTTTATTAATAATTATATATACTGAGAAACTTAATAAGTTATGTAATGAAGAATATAAGAAGTTTGCAGATAATGAGAAAATAGAATCTATTATTAGTAAGAATGATAAATTAAGTTTAAGATCATTTATAGATAGTGATTTTGATATTAATAAAAATGTTAATTATATATATGAGTTAAATAATAAATTATATAAAGTAGAAAATAATAACCAAATATTTAAAGAGTTAAATGAATATTTAAAGAATAATAATGTTAGTATTAAGGGTATTATTAATGATGAGTTACAAAGAAAGATTGATAATAACTTAATTATTTCTAATATATTTGGTAATTTTAAAGAGTTTTTTGAAGTTAGTGAAGAAGACTTATTTAGTAAAGTTTCTGAGACTGAGAAATTATTCTTAAAAGATCCTGTATATAAGAAGATGACTGATGATTCTAAGAAAATGTATAGAACTCGTTTATTAAAACTTGCTAAGAAGAAAAAGATGGAAGAGTATAATTACTTAAAGAGTATTTATAATAGTGAAAAACATATTGGTTATAAGTTGTTTCCACATAAAAGTAATACTTTTAGAGTAATAATTTATATTTTATCTATTATTTTATCTACAGTAGGGGTATCATTCTTTTTATCAGGATTCTTTGGTAAATGGCAAGTATTAGGATTTATTATTTTATTAATACCTATTAGTCAATTAATAGTTCAAATATTTAATGAAATATTATTACATAATGTATCTATTAAAGAGATACCTAAATTAGATTTTTCTAAAGGTATACCTGATAATGAGAAAACTATGGTAGTTATACCTACTATTGTTTCTGATGTAGAAAAAGTTGAAGAGATATTTGATGTATTAGAGTCTTTCTATTTAGTTAATAAATCTAATAATTTATATTTTACTTTATTAGGAGATGTTAAAGCTAGTAATAAAAAGAATCTAAAAGTGGATAAAGAAATATCTGAATATGGTAAGAAATATGCAGAGAAATTAAATAAGAAGTATAAGAAAGATATTTTCTATTTTATATATAGAAAACGTATTTGGAATGCTAAAGAGAATAGTTATTTAGGTTATGAGAGAAAAAGAGGAGCACTACTTCAATTTAATCAAATATTATTAAAGAAATCTATTGATGAAGATAAGTATTTTAATGTTAATACTCTTCATGATCATGAGTTAGATATTAAGTATGTTATTACATTAGATTCAGATACTAAATTACTTCTTAATTCAGCAATTAATTTAGTAGGGGCTATGGCTCATCCTATGAATAAACCAGTATTTAATCAAGAGGGTACTAAAGTAATTAGAGGTTATGGTATTATGCAACCTCGTGTTAGTGTTGATATTGAATCTACTAATAATAGTTTATATTCTCAAATATTTGCAGGTATTGGTGGGTTTGATACTTATTCAGCTATTGTACCTAATGTATATCAAGATTCTTTCTATGAAGGTAGTTTTGTAGGTAAAGGTATATATGATGTTAAAGCATTTGACCAAGTATTAGGTAATACATTACCAGATAATTTGATATTATCTCATGATTTATTAGAAGGTAATTACTTAAGATGTGGTTATGTTTCTGATGTAGAATTAATTGGTGATTTCCCAGCTAAATTCTTAGTAGATGTTTCTCGTCATCATAGATGGGCTAGGGGAGATGTTCAAATAATTGGATGGCTTAAGAGTAGAGTTCTTAATAAAAATAATAGTTATATTAAGAATCCAATTAATTTATTAGGTAAATATAAAATATTAGATAATATAATTAGAATGTTTTTAAATCCAATGTTATTACTAATACTATTACTTGCATTTACTTGTAGTAAGACTATTTCTATTATGTGGTTCTTATTAGTAGTTTTAGAGATTGCGATATCTATAATATTCTTCTTAAGAAGCAAAATAAATAAAAAGAATAAAGATGTTAAAGAAGTGTATTATAAGAAATTCTATATAGGTGGTAAAAGTATAATATCTAGAGCTTATATAGTATTTTCTACTATTCCATTTTATACAAAACTATATATGGATGCTTTCTTTAGAACATTATATAGATTATTAATTAGTCATAAAAACTTACTTAATTGGGTAACTGCTGAAGAAGTAGAAAAAACTGCTGATGGTAGTTTAAAAAGTTATATTAAAGCTTTTATGTTTAACTTTATAATGGCAATAGTATTTATAGTTATTGGTGTTTATACTCATAATCCTTTAGCTTATATAATTGCTTTTATATTTACTAGTGGTCCTTTTGTAACATATTATGTTAGTAGAGAAATAGATCATAGTATTCTAAATTTAAAAGCTAGAGATATAGATAATTTAAAACATTTAGCTTATAGAACATGGAAATATTTTGATGATAATCTATGTAGTGAAAACAATTATTTAATATCAGATAACTATCAAGAAAATAGAGAGAATAAGTTTGATACTAGAACTTCTCCTACTGCAATAGGATTCTCTTTAACTTCTGTTGTTAGTGCATATGAATTAGAATTTATTGATAAGAAGAAGGCTTTATTCTTATTAGAAAAAATATTAAAATCTATTGATTCATTAAAGAAATGGCATGGTCATTTATATAACTGGTATGATATTAAGACTAAAAAAGTATTATATCCGAACTTTGTATCTACAGTTGATTCTGGAAACTTAATCGCAAGTATTATAGTTGTTAGAGAATTCTTAGATAAGAATGATAATGTTAAATTAGTTGAATTATGTGATAGATTAATTAAGAGTGCTAATTTTAGAAAACTATATACTAAAAGACATGTATTTAGTATTGGATATGACCAAAACGAAGGTAAATTATCAGAATATAATTATAATAAGTTTGCTAGTGAATCTAGATTAACTAGTTATTTAGCTATTAGTTTAGGAGAAGTATCTAATAAACATTGGTTCTGTTTGGATAAGTCATTAGCGTTATATAAAAATCATAAAGGGCTTATATCTTGGAGTGGTACATCATTTGAGTATTATATGCCATTACTATTTATGAAGAATTATCCTAACACTTTATTAGATGAAGCATATAATTTTGCTTATATATGTCAAAAAGAATATATGAAGAGTGTTAATTCTAAATTACCTTGGGGTATTTCAGAAGCTGCATATAATGAGTTGGATAATTCACTAAATTATAAATATAAGTCATTCTCAACTCCATATTTAAAAGCAAAACCAGATAAAGAAAATAGAATAGTAATATCTCCATATGCTTCATTAATCGCAATAGATTTATTCCCTAAAGAAGTATATGAGAATGTAATGAAGTTTAATAAATTAGATATGTATTCTAAGTATGGTTATTATGAATCATATGATTATGATAATAAAGGTGTAGTAAAAGCATATTTTGCTCATCATCAAGGTATGTCTTTACTTGGAATAACTAACTATTTAAAGCAAGGAGTAATTAAAGATTATTTCCATTCTAATGTTAATATTAGAACTTTTGAATTATTACTAAAAGAAAAAGTACAAATAAAGACTAGTATTGATATGAAGATGGTAGATTATAAAAAATATAATTATAATAAAGAAATTATTGAAAATGATATTAGAGTATATAATTATATTTCTTATTTACCAGAGATGTCTGTTTTATCTAATAAAAAATATTCATTAATTATGAATGATAGAGGTAATAGTTTTTCTAGATATAGAGCTTTACAGTTAAATAGATATCGTAAAGTAACAGAACAAGATTATGGAATGTTCTTGTTTATAAAAGATATTAATACTAAAGAAGTATGGTCTAATACTTTTGCACCTCTAAATGTTAAACCAGATAAGTATGAAGTTGTTTTTGCGGCAGATAAAATTAAATATTTAAGAAGAGATAATGAAGTTACTACTAAGACTGAAATAGCTGTTTCTAAGAATTATCATGCTGAAATTAGAAAAGTTACTTTTAGAAATGATTCTGATGTTGATAAAGACTTAGAATTAACTAGTTATACTGAACCAATATTATCTGAGAATATGGATGATATTAGTCATAGAGTATTTAATAGTATGTTTGTATCTACTGAGTATGATGAAGTAACTAATTGTTTAATTGCTAAGAGAAAAGAAAGAAAAGAAGAAAATGTTAATAGTTATATGTTTACTAAGTTAATCATTAATGATCCAGCAGATAAATATAGTTATGAAACTGAAAGAAGTAGTTTTATAGGTAGAAATAAAACTATTAATAATGCTAAAGGTATTGATGAAAAATTAACTAATTATGCAGGAGATAATCTAGATCCAATAATGACTT
Source organism: Bacilli bacterium (assembly GCA_017510225.1). Classification (GTDB taxonomy): domain Bacteria; phylum Bacillota_I; class Bacilli_A; order RF39; family UBA660; genus CAJMSU01. Next base: position 9,768 of record JAFWNS010000029.1, on the reverse strand, counting down.
TAAGAAATAGAATTGTTGTGCCTGCTAATGAATCTGTTAGTATTTATATGTTAACTGGATTTGGTAGAAGTAAGGAACAAATATTTGAAATAGTTAATAATTATAATAGTAAGTTAGCTTTAGATAATGAATTTGAAATATCTACATTAATGAATATTATGGATAATAAGAATATGAATATTACTGGTAGTGATATGAAGATTTATAATATTATGCTTAATTATTTATTCCAAACAACTAGTATGTCTGTTACAGAAGAACATATGAATTTACTTAGAACTAATAGATTAGGACAATCTGATTTATGGAAGTTTGGTATTAGTGGAGATAGACCTATTATTACTGTAGAAATAAATGATATTAGGGATATGGGATTTATTAGAGATATATTAAAAGCTTTTGAATATTATAAGAATAAATCTATTTTTGTAGATGTAGTTATTATAAATAATGAATTAGGACAATTCTCTGAGTTAGTAGAGAAAGAAATAGATGATGAAATGTATAGAATATATACATTAAACAGTTTTTATAATACACCAGGAGAAGTATTAGTATTAGATGGATCTAATATTACTAAAGAAGATCAAAATCTATTAGATGTTGTTTCTAGATTAAAGTTTACTATTAATAATCATATTTCTTTAGAAGAAGCTGTATTTAATCTTCAAAGTTATAATAAGGTTAATGATTATCCAGTTTATAAAGAAGAAGTTAATATAAAACTTGATAATAAAGATAAATTATTATTTGATAATGGATATGGTGGATTTAGTAAAGATGGTAAAGAATATATTATATATAATAAAGATACACCAACTCCATGGAGTAATATAATTACGAATAAAAACTTTGGTACTATTGTTACTAATAATGGTTGTGGTTATACATATGCATACAATTCAGGAGAGTTTAAGATTACTTCTTGGACTAATGATATAGTTAGTAATGATAAGAGTGAAGGTTTTAAATTTAATGATAGTTTATTTGATCCGGAGAAATGTACTCATGGATTTGGATATAGTATTTTAGAAAGTGAAACTAAAGAATTAAAACATAAAGTTACTGAGTTTGTTGCAGTAGAAGATAATGTTAAGATTTATTTAATGAAACTTAAAAATAAGACTTTTGGCGATTATAATGCCAATGTTGAATTCTGGATAAATCCTGTATTTGGTAATTTTGAAGAGAAAACTTCTAGGCATATATTATCTGAGTTTATGGGACAAGATAATTATTTAAAACTAAGAAATGTTTATCATAATAGTTATAATAATGTTAATGTATTTATGTCAGCTTCTGAGAAAATAAATAGTGCTATATGTGATAAGATGTTAGTTAAAAGTGTTACAGTTAATACTTCTTTAAAACCAGGTGAAGAAAAGAGTTTAGTATTTGTATTAGGTTGTAGTTTAAGTGATGAAGAAAATCTTAAATTAATGAAGAAATATACAGATATTAAAACTAGTGAAAAAGAACTTAAGAATGTTAAAGAGTATTGGGATAATAAACTAGGTAATATTAAAGTATCTACTCCAGATAATAGTTTTAATACTGTTATGAATGGATGGTATTTATATCAAACATTATCATCTAGAATAATGGCTAAAGCTGGATTCTATCAAATTAGTGGAGCTTTTGGTTATAGAGATCAATTACAAGATGCTATGAATATATCTATGGTAGAACCAGAATATACTAGAGAACAAATTCTTAATAATGCTTCACATCAATTTGTAGAAGGAGATGTACTTCATTGGTGGCTTGAAAAGAATAGATTTGGACTTAGAAGTAAATATAAAGATGATTATTTATGGTTAGTTTATGCTACTTGTAATTATATTAATACAACAGGTGATTATAAAATATTAGATGAGAAAGTTCCATATGTAATAGGTGAAGCTTTATCTGAAAAAGAAAATGAAAGAGGAATAATATTTAGTTATTCAGAAGAAAAAGTTACATTATTAGAACACTGTTTAAAATCTTTAGATATATCAATGAATTCATTAGGTGTTCATAAGATTCCACTTATGGGTGGAGGAGATTGGAACGATGGTATGAATAAAGTTGGTATTGAAGGAAAAGGTGAAAGTGTTTGGTTAGGATTCTTCTTATATAGTGTTATAGATTTATTTGTTGATATTATGAAAAAATATAATAAGAAGTTTAGTGTTGATAAATATATAACATTTAATTCTAAACTAAAAGATAATCTTAATAGAAATACTTGGGATGGAGAATATTATTTAAGAGCGTTCTTTGATAATGGAAATACTTTAGGTAGTAAAAATAATAAAGAATGTAAGATAGATTTAATATCTCAAAGTTTCTCTATACTAAGTAATGTAATACCAAAAGATCGTGTTTCTAAAGTTATTAATTCAGTAGAAGAAGAGTTAGTTGATAATAATAATGATATTGTTAAACTACTTACTCCAGCGTTTGCTAAATCAACTAATAATCCTGGATATATTATGAATTATCCAAGGGGTATTAGAGAAAATGGTGGTCAATATACTCATGCTGTTTCTTGGTATTTAATGGCTTTAATAAAAGAAGGATATTATAATAGGGCGTATGAGTATTATCAAATGATAAATCCAATTAATAGAACAATAGAATCTAAAGATGTTGATAAATATAAAGTAGAGCCTTATGTTATAGCAGCAGATATTTATTCATCAGATAAGTATATAGGTAGAGGAGGTTGGACTTGGTATACAGGTTCAGCTGGATGGTTCTATAAAGTTGGTATAGAAGATATATTAGGTATTAAAATTAGAGATAAAAAATTAGTAATAGACCCTAATATACCTGATGATTGGAAAGAATATAAAGCCACTTATAAATACTATAATTCTACTTATAATATACATATTAAAAGATCTAATAAAAATGGAATTTTATTTGATGGTAAAAAGCAAAATGATAATTATATAGATTTAGTAGATGATAATAAAACACATGATATTGAATTATATTTATAATAAAAAGTCTTTATTGTAGAAACAATAAAGATTTTTTTATTATGTGTTAACAAAATTATAAAAAAATGTTATTATATACATAGAGTAGTATAAAAAAAGAATATAGGAACGTAGGGGATTATATGATAAAAAGAAGCAGGAAGGAAAAGTTAGGAAATAGAAGTAGTGGTGTAAGTCACTACGTTTTGGCTTTTATAATAAATGCAATAATTCATGTATATTTATTTTTTGCTTATAACTTTTGGTATTATGATATTGGTCATTTTGTAGTTTCATATATCTTTTTTACATATCCAGTATGTTTTGTATTAGATATAGTATGGTCTATGAGACCTTCTGTTGTTAAATTACTTAATGGTACAAAATTGGTTAATAGAAAATATTATATGAATAAAGTTCGTGATAATGTAGATAAAGATAAATTCTATGATGTTACTATAAGTATTCCTGTTTATTTAGAAGATAATAAAGTTGTATTTAATACTGTAACTGATAGTGTGAAAGCTGCTAAAAGATATAGAAGTGTTAGTGGTAAAAAAGTTAATATAATTGTGTCTGATGATGGAATAGGAGCAGTATTAAAAGAAAATTGTACTAAAGAAAAAATAAATGAATTAATAGTAAAATATCATAAAACTCCTAGAAGTGTATCTAAAGAAGTAGCAATGGTATTAGATAGAATAGTTTTCTATAGAAAAAATAATGTTGCTTTTGTTGCTAGACCTAAGGAAAATAGACCAGGATTATTTAAAAAAGGGTCTAATTTAAATTACACATTACGTTTAGGTGATGAAATTGAAAATGGTAGATCTATAGAAGATTTAACTTCTCAAGGTGGTAAATTTGAACGTGGTTATGCAGAAGGCGATGTTATAACTAATGAAATTATTATGTTATTAGATAAAGATTCTGGTGTTAGTACTAATATAATTGAAGCAATAATGCCTGAATTTGTAGTTAATGAAGAGTTAGCTTATGTACAATGTGTTACTAATGCAGCAGATTTAAATGATTCATTCTTTGTTAGAACTATGGGAGTTCATGTTAATAATTTATTCCATAATATTTGGCCTTGTAATGCTTTAAAAGGATTCTTTGTTCCGTTAGTTGGTCATAATGCGTTTATGAGGAAACAACCTTTAAAAGAAATTGGTTATTGGGATGAAACAAAAGTTAGTGAAGATTATGATGCGGCTCTTAAATTGTATTCGCATGGTTATCATGGTAAGTATGCTCATATACATGGATTAGAATTTACTGAGTATGCTAGTAGAACTTATACAGAAGAGGCTGCTAAACAATATAGATATACGTATGGGTTATTTGAAATGATGTTTGAAGGATCAATTAATTTCAAAAGAGCTCGTAAAAGAGATATATTCTATATGATAATTTATTTCTTATCTAAAATATATATTGTTATAACGATACCATATGTATTATTTGTAACATTCTTTGGTGATATAAATATCATGTGGGCTGGTTTTATGTTAAGTCAGTTGGCCTTTATGATGGCTCCATTTATTAGGCGAGTAATATTAGGACGTAAAATTAATAAAAAATATTTATTCTCATTACCAAGAGCAGTAGTTTTAGCCTTTTCATATTTAGGATATTGTTATTCTGCTTTTATGGCCGCAATTCAGTTCTTTATTAATAAGTTTAAAAAAGGAAAAACTCTTCCAACATCTTCAGTTGATACAATAAAGTATTGTTTTAGTGAAGGTGTAGTATTAATGAATGATTATATTGCTAATAATATGAGTTTCTTAATAATTGCAATCTTATGTATTGATAGAATTATCAGTGTTACCACAAGACATTATTCATTAATTTTAACAAAACTAACTATTGTTTATATTTTATTAGGAGTAATTATCATGCCATTCCTTTTAACACCTCATTTTTATCATATTACATTTAGAAATAGGGGTGCTTTAAAGAAAATTAATCCACTTCCATTAATATCTTTAATTATAATTATGATTGGTATTCCTATTATAAGTTATAATTATTATAAAGATTTAGATTATGGTAGTAAATTCTTGAACAATACTAACTCAATGTCTTTATTAAATCCAGTTAATGATTTTTCATATAAATTCTTGGATATAGAACCAGGACAAACTAAAGAAATTAACTTTGAGGTTACTAATGGAGATAGTAATGGGGTTATAAAAAATAATATGAATTATTCAATCTATCTAAGTAAAAATAGATTGCCATTTAAATATAATTTAGTATGTAATTCTGGAGAAGGAAATTGTCTTTCAATAGATAATATGAAAAACAATAAATACTATAGTGGGGGAGTTATGCCTTCTAAAGGAGATATAAGACATAACTATACATTATATGTTACTTGGGAAGCTAAGGATGCTGGTAATGATTTTGTTAATAAAGTGTTAAACTATGTTGATCTAGTTAATTATAATCTTCTTCCTAATAAGAGAGTTAATATTGAAGTTTTAGCTAATAATTATATATATAAAGTGTCTAGTGTTGAGAATAAACATTATGTTAGAAAAACTGATGATCGAATTAAATTTACTGTAGATGCTAAGAAATCTTTATTTGAAGAATCAAAAGTAAAAGTAGATGGTAGTAAACTTTCTAAGAATTTCTATGAAATTAAAGATAATACTGTTATACTACAAAGAGATTTCTTAAATACTTTAGATACTGGTAAACATAAATTTGAAATAGTATTATCTAATAATGGTAAAGCTAAATCTAAATTTTATATAGAAGAAAAAACAAGGAGTAAGAAGTGAGAGAAGTTATAGGTACACATGTAGGTTCATATGGAATAATTATACGTGATGATCGAATTGCTTTAATTAAAAAGGCTAGAGGAGGATACAAAGGTAAATTAGATTTACCTGGTGGTGGAATTGAACATAATGAGACTCCTGTAGAGGCATTAAAGCGAGAATTGATGGAGGAAGCTGGTGTTACAGTTACATCTTATGAATTGTTGGATGCTGTATCTAAAACATTTAAATGGCAAATGGAAGAAGATGTTATAGAAAATCTTCACCATATTGGAATATTATATACTGTAAAAGTAAAAGAAGATAAATTAAAAGAAGTTGCAGACGGATTGGATTCTGAAGGAGCAGATTGGTATAATATAAGTGATTTATCTAAAAGTAATTTATCTGCTTTTACAATATATTCTTTAGAAAAACTAGGTTATAAAATTAGAGATTAAAAAACAATAATATGATATAATTATCATGTATTGTTTTTTTGTGAAAAAACATGTTTTGTAATCACTTGAAAGGAAGTTTTTATAGTGAAAAAGAAGTTATTAGAAAAAATTAAAAATAATAAGTTTAATATTATAAGTATTATGGCTCTTATAATAACTTATATAGTTTTAGTATTAATAGTTTCTCATAATGGTAAGTATATGATGATATCTATGAAAGATTTTAATTCACAACATTACTTAATACCTGATTATTTTAGAAGACTATTCTATGATACACATAATTTATTTCCTAATTTTGCCTTTAATTTAGGTGGAGGAGAAAATATATACTATTTATCTTATTATGGATTATTTAATCCACTTATTATATTCTCATATTTTTTACCTATGGTAAAAATGATTGATTATATACAAATAATGATGTCATTAGTAGTATTAAGTTCTGTTATATTATTTTATTGTTATTTAAGAAAAAATAAATATTCATATTTAGTAAGTTTCTTATGCTCATTTATGTTTCTATGTTCATCATCGTTTTTCTTCCATTCACATAGACATATTATGTTTATAAATTATATGCCATTTTTAATAATGGGGCTTTATGGAATAGCTAGATATATAGAAAAAAATAAAAGTGATTTATTAATTATTTCTATGTCTTTAATGATATTAACTAGTTATTATTTTAGTGTTTCTGGTTTAGGGGCATTATTTATATTTAGTATTTATAGATATATGAAAAGTAATAAGAAAGCAAAATTTAAAGATATATTTAATTTTGGTTTAAAGATTATATTAAGATTTATATGCTCTGTATTAATTAGTTGTATATTAATTTTACCTACTTTTTATACTTTAACTAGTGGTAGGACTGCTAGTAAGAGTTTATTTAGTATTAGTGAAATATTTAGACCAAGTATGTATTTATTACACACTCATTATTCTATGGGGCTTACTTTAATAAGTTTAATCGCAATACTTTATATGATTATAAAAGGCAAATTAGAAGATAAATTATTATCTATAATTATTTTAGCATTTAGTGTTTTTCCATTATTTATATTTATGTTAAATGGATTCTTATATGTAGGAGAAAAAGTATTAATACCATTTATTCCATTAGTATTAATATTAGTAGGAGAATTCTTAGTAGTTATTTTAAAAACTAACAAAAGAAAACTATTAATAACATTATATATAATAATTTCATCAATTACTGTATGTTTAAGATATAATACATTTGATGAATTGTTATTAAGAGAAGATTATAATAAAAACATAAATAAAAATTACAGTAAAATTATAAATAATGTAGTATCTGAAGATGAAGTTTATCGTACTAATAGTTCATTACTAGGGCCTAGTTATATAAATAGAGTAGGTAATATAAATGAATATAAAACTACAATATATTCATCTACTTCAAATAAGTATTATCAAGATTTCTATACTAAAGTATTTCATAATTCATTAATATATAGAAATAAATTTATGTTGACATCTTCAAACAATGTTTTATTCCAAATGTTTATGGGAGAAAAATATTTAATAACTAATAAGAATTATAAGAAAATGTATAAAAAGATAGATAGAATAGATTATACTAATGTATATAGAAATGATTATGTACTACCTATTGGTTATGCAACTAATAAAGTTATAAGTAATAAAGATTTTAAAAAACTTCCATATCCAGAAAAAACAATTAATATGTTAGGTAAAGTAGTAGTTGGTTCTAAAACTAATGGTAAGTTTATATATACAGATAGTGTTAATTATCATATGACTAAAAGTAAGAATATTACTATAAAGAAGAAACCTGATAGATATAAAATAGTATCTAAACAAGATGGTGTCTTATATATAAAAGTAGATAGTAGTATGAAGAATAAGATATTATTTATTAGTTTTGATCTATTAGATAATGAAAGTTGTAATACTAGAGATTTATCTATTAAGATAAATGATGTTAGAAACACATTAACTTGTAAAAAATGGAAATATTATAATGATAATAAGAATTTTCATTATACTCTTATTAGAAATAAGAAATTAAAAATAGAGTTTTCTGAAGGTGTGTATGATATTGCGAATATTAAAGTTAGGAGTATAGACTTTAATGATATAAAAGATATTAATAAAGAAATAGATCCATTTATTATAGATAATAAATTAACTAAAGGGGATAATATAGTAGGTAATATTAATGTTAGTAAAGATTCTTATTTTACTATGAGTGTTCCTTATGATAAAGGGTTTAATATTTATGTAGATAATAAATTAACTAAGTATGAAAAAGTTAATAAATCTTTTATTGGATTTAAAATATCTAGGGGAAAACATAATATTAAAATTAAATATAGAGCTCCTTTTAGAGATATTAGTTTAATAATAAGTTTGCTTGGAGTTATATTATCGGTTATAATATGTGTTAAAGAAAGAAGGAAGTAGTATGGATTTAATTACAGTAGTAGTACCTTGCTATAACGAAGAAGAAATGATTCCATTATTTTATAAAGAAATAGTTAAAGTAATGAAGAAGATAGAATGTAATTTTGAATTATTATTTATAGATGATGGATCAAGTGATAAAACATTAGATTATATTAAGAAAATAGCTAAAAAAGATAAGATAGTTAGATATATATCTTTTTCTAGGAATTTTGGTAAAGAAGCAGCTATTTATGCAGGATTAGAGAATGCTAATGGTGATTATGTTGCTTTAATGGATGTTGATTTACAGGATCCACCTAAATTACTTATAGAAATGTATGATTTAGTTAAGAATAAAGGTTATGATACTGTTGGAACTAGAAGAGTAACTAGAAAAGGTGAACCTGTAATTAGAAGTTTCTTTGCTAGAATGTTTTATAAAATAATAAATAAAATGAGTAAAGTTGAAATGGTAGATGGAGCTAGAGACTTTAGATTAATGAGTAAACAAGTTGTTAATAGTGTATTAAGTGTAAAAGAATATAATAGATATTCTAAAGGTATATTTAGTTTAGTAGGTTTTAAAACTAAATATATAGAATATGAGAATATTAAAAGAGTTAAAGGATCTACTAAATGGAGTTTCTTTGAATTATTCGCATATGCTATTAATGGAATAGTATCTTTTACTACAACACCATTAGTAATTTCTGCTTTTATTGGATTATTAATGTGTGTAGTTAGTTTTGTATTAATATTAATAATAATAATTAAAACATTATGTTTTGGTGATCCAGTAGGTGGATGGCCTTCTATGGTATGTATAGTATCTTTCTTAAGTGGTATACAATTATTTTGTATAGGTATTATGGGAAGTTATCTTTCTAAAATGTATATGGAAGTAAAGAATAGACCAATTTATATTATAAAAGAAAAGAATAAATAAACGATTTATATCGTTTTTTATGTATAGGAGGGTATTATGAAAGAAAAAGTATTTAATGATTTGGTAGATACTATATGTAAATATAGTAATATAGATAAAAATAATTCTAATATTATAGAAACACCAGATAGATTATATAGAATGTATAAAGATGAATTATTGATTGGATATAAGAAAGATCC
>JAFWNS010000028.1 GCA_017510225.1 Bacilli bacterium | reverse complement strand
TGCTTTAAAACCAGGCATTATATTAAATTCCCTTCTTTTTTTAATAGAAGGATCTTTTTCTATAATAAAATTAGTTATGTCTTTCAGATTATTAAACTTAATTACCCCCTAAAATAATATATGAAAAATTAAAAAACAAGCTAGTAACATTAACTAGCTTTAAGGAATTTGACTAATTATTTTTGCATGCTCCTCACTACCCAAATAAGACTTATCTAAAAAATTATCCTTATCCAAATAACCATATTTAAATTTAAGAATTTTACGGGCTGACTCATTAATCCTATCTAAAGAAACCTTATCTTTAATAATATTTATAGTATTAATTCCATCACTAGGAATTAAAAGTAAATCATTACCAGCTTCTATTGCTTTAATATAAGCTTCTTCATTTGAATAATTATCACTAATAGCGCCCATGTTAAGAGCGTCAGTTACTATTAAACCATCATAATTTAAATCGTTTTTTAAAATATCTATAACTTCTTTAGATAAACTAGCAGGTGTATTATCGTGAGTTACTTCTGGGATAGCAATATGACCTACCATAATCATTTTAGCTCCAGTTTTAACCGCACTTTCAAAAGGAACTAATTCAAATGACTTAAGATCATCTAAACTCTTATTAATAATAGGAAGAGCCTCGTGAGAATCTATATCAGTATCACCATGACCTGGAAAATGCTTATAAACACCTATTACACCATTGTCTTCTAAGCCTTTTGTAAAGCGTACTGCCATATTAGAAACTATTTCTGCATCACTTCCAAAACTTCTTTTACCAATAACAGTATTGTTTGAATTAGAATAAATATCAATTACAGGAGCAAAATCAACATTAACTCCTATAGTTCTAACTTCTTCAGCAATAATCTCACCAATATTATAAGCTAAATCATAATTATTAGTTAAGCCCACATTATACATAAAAGGAATATCACTTACTCTAGCATCCATTAAATATTTAAGTCTTTGAACGCTTCCTCCCTCTTCATCTATAGAAATAATCAAAGGAACCATACTATTTTCTTTTAAGTCAGAAACAAACTGTCTAGTCTTATCAAATGTAGTAATATTTTCTTTCATTAAAATAAAGCCGCCAGGAGGAGTAGAATTTAAAAAACTTTTTAAATTATCATCTACATAATCACTATCATACTCTATTATAAGCATCTGGGCTATCTTCTCTTCTATGCTCATGTTTTCAAGCATAATATCTATCTTGTCTTTTTTTATAGTCTCTTTTTTAACTTCTTTAGTGTTTTCTTTAATATTACTGCACCCAGCTAAAAGCAAAAATAAAACAAAAACAATTATTTTTTTCATTTTGGCACCTGTAATTTATCTATTTTAATAAGAAAATCATTTAAGTATTTATACCAAGAATATATTTTTTTCTTTTTATATTTATAATTATCCCTTTCTTCTTTACTTGCAGTAGGATGATTTCTATTAAACCTATCTACACATCTTTTATAACACGTATCAACGCTTGTTCTAAGAACTATTATCTCACCTTTTAATTTAGATAGATCTTTAAAATTTCTAAACTGAGCACTATCAATAACAATAGTTTTCCCGCTATCCTTATAATAATCTAAGATAATTTCATAACATTCGTCAAAATTATCCATCAAAATATTATTTAAATTATCAAACCTATTTTTAAAAACTTTTTTTAATTCACTTTCATCAGAAAAGATATTATCAGTGTCAATCACTATATAATTATCATCATTTTTATATTTCGTAGTGTAAAAACTTTTGCCACTACCACTCTCACCAGTTATATTAATAACCTTATCATCTGTTATTTTTTTAACATATACATCTTTATCTACATTAATGCATATTAATAAATCACTATCTATCTCTTTTAAAACATCTAACACAGAATTATATACTTCCATATTCGCCCTTTTATCTTCTTCTGTTGGTACATAAAAATTATTAATTTCATCAAAAGCTTCTTTAATATTATCTTTATTAATCCTATCTCTAATTAATCTTAAAGAAGTATTATAATGCCCTCTAATCATTAAGCCTGCTAGAGCTTTATAATAAGACTCATCTGGTAAATTAGAATTTTCATATAAATATAAAGCTAAATCATCATCTATTTTCCTCGGATTAGATATTATTATTTTATCAGTTCTAAGTACTCCATTAGGAGCAGCCTTACTACCTATACCAATTACCTCAGCATCATCTGGGAAAGACACATCATATAAAGTGTCTCCCCTTACAAGCCACCTTAAAATCTTATCAGGTGTACTAAAGTTAAAGCCACCCATTTCTTTCGCATCTTTAGCTAAAGGATTAAAGTTATCTGCTACATTAACCTCATCTATTTTATAAGTTAAATTCTCATCAGCAGAAGATACATTTCCAAACATAACCTTTACATATTTATTCATAAACTCCAAGTAATTCCTCAAACTGTTTTATAATATCTTCTAAATAATCTCTTCCTTTTAAATCACTTATCCATTTACTAGCAGCGCCATCTAGACCGTACATAATACCGGCAATACCTCCTACAATAGAACCAATTGTATCAGTGTCTCCTCCTAGATTAATCGCACCTACTATACTTTCAGCAAAAGAAGAACAGTTAAGTATAACCCATAAAGCAGTTTCTAAAGAATAAACTATATACCCTTCACTTTTTAAATCATCAACCCTTAGTTTAGCAATATTAGTTTTTAATAATCTATTATAATACTCTACTATATCAGGATCAAAGTATAGAGAGTAATCATAACATTTAATCATATTATAACTAGCATATTTATCTTTACCATTAAGTAAAAACATTACATAAAGAGCGTATATAAAGCATCCAAGTACACTTACATCATGTGCATGCGTAATAGAAGAAGACTTTCTAACAACATTTAAAACCTCATCATCTTTTAAATTATTATAGTGGCAGTATAAAGCAATAGGAAGCATTCTCATAAGTGATCCATTACCATTATCATTTAATTTATCCCCGCCACATAAAATAGGATTAACTCCTTCATTTAAATATTTCTCTAAAGCTATTTTAGTAGTATTTCCAATGTCAAAGACGGTGCCTGTTGCAGTATACTCACCCTTATTCATAAATAAACAAAATCTATCTGCCATATCTTTATAATCAAGCCTATTAGATTTTATAATAGAATCCATAGTTGCCAAAGTAAGAGAAGTATCATCAGACCAAACTCCCGCCGGCATATTATATGTTCCCCCACCTATCATAGATGTTACTGGATTATCTATAAGTTCTTCTCT
>JAFWNS010000027.1 GCA_017510225.1 Bacilli bacterium | reverse complement strand
TAATTATATGTCTAATTTTGTTGTAATATTTTAGTTTCTTTTTCTTTTATGAATTGTATTTAGTGAAATGATTGTTATTCCTATTAAAATACAAATAATTGCATTTACAAGAATTATTTTAGATACAGAAGCTGCTGTATCAGGAACTGAAACTACTTCCTCTTTCTTTGGGTCTACTATACAATCTTCAATTTCATTTGTATTTACTTCTATTACTGGACGAACTCCATAATCTTCTATATCAGTTCCTTTTGCAATACCATTAGTCGATCTTACGAAACCATTTATTGTATAAGCGTACTCTTCTACACCTGTTCTTCCAGTGCTTGTACTTGGATTTTCTAGCCAATATCCATATTTTTGTTCTTCACTTGAATATTTTGTGTTTTCCATTAAAAATTGGCAATTATCTAAGTATCCTTCCATTTCTGCAGTCCCACTACCACAAGCCGATACTTCTTGGTATGTTAATAATCTAGCTGCAGATCCATCATAAGAAAAATCTAAAAGTTCTGTTCCTAACTCATTTTTAATTTTTCTTGTTACATTGGATAGTGCTGTGTTTTTCCATTGTGTTGTTGTTGGTAATTGTAGTTTTGCTGTAACAGGACCAGTTACTTTTGGCCATCCATCTGTACTATAAGCAAAAGATGTATTATTACTTGGAGTTCCTCCTGATACGTTATTATAATATACTAATACTGCATAGTTTATATCAGTATTTAAGCCAGCTATATAGTAAAATCTTTCAGATTCAGCGTCATAATTTCCATCTCCATTTACATCACAGTCAAATGCATCACCTGTTTTAAATACTCCTTTTGTTCCTAAATTTCCGTATGTTATAGTTCTTCCTGTAGTATGTTTCGATGAACATGCATGTGATGTATCTGTTTGATTACATATTTCTGTATGAAGAGTTTTAGCTCTTTTACATAATGTTTTAGCATTAACATTTACTGTTCCAAATATGAATACCAATATAACTATTAATAATATTTTAATATAATTATTTTTCATATTATCACCTCTATTATATATAATTATTATATATTAAAGTATGTAAATTTACAATATTTTTACTATATAAAAATGTCTAGTTTACATACTAGACATTTATTGTTTGAAACCTAATTTTTTAAAGATAATATTTTTCCAATTCTTTAAAAATTTTCTATTAATTATATATGCATAAATAATTACTATTAATAAATTGATTACATCTAATACAAAGATATGTTGATAATAGATTATGATTGAGAAAGTAAATATTATAATTGTATTAATAATTAATCCCTTTTCATATTTAATATTTACATATTTCTTTAAATCAATGTGTCTATATACCATCATAGCAAAGTAAGATACTGCAGTTGAGATAGCTGCGGCATATATACCTATTAGTTTAATAAATAGTAAGTTTATTACTATATTAATTATTGCTCCTATTATAGTAGTAGATGCCACTTGTTTAGTCATTTTCTTAGCTATATAAATACCTGTATACATACAAATGGCTACATTAAATACTGTTGCAATTATTAAGATAGGTATATAGTTAAATGCATCTACATATTTATGATTAATAAGTATTGGGAATACAAATGGCATACAAGCTATCATTCCTACTCCTAGAGATGTAAATAGTTTAGTAACTGTATTTAATACATCTGTAAAGAATTTATCTCTATCAGGACTATTTATATGTAGTGCAGCGCTTTCAGACCAAGATAAGTTAAATATACCTAATAAACTAGATATAATAGTTGGGAATTTATTACTAATAGCATATATACCATTAGCAGCAGTACTTAATATTATAGATATAATTGTTCTATCTGATACATTTACTACCCACCAACTAACTCCATTAGGTACTAAAGGAATAGAATATTTATACATACTCTTTATAAGTTTAGTATCTTTTAATTTAAAGTTTATTTTATTATATAGTTTTAATCTAATAAATAAATATAGTGCTCCAAATCCATTAGCTAGTGCCATAGAAATAATCATTCCAAAAGCACCCATTTTTAATACTACAATAAATAATATATTTAAAAGTATTGTAGATACTCCAGTAATTATACAACTTATTGCATAATCGACTGTTCTTCCTAAACCTCTAGCAATCTGTAAGAAGTTTCCTGAGAATGTACATACTATAATATCAAATAATATTAACCATCTAAAATCAAAATGCCAGAAACATGTTACTATTATATAGGCTAATCCAAATAGTAATAGTGATACTAATAATACTAAGAAGTTATTACTAAGTATCTTTTTAGTTTCTTTTTCATTCTTTCTAACATCAATTAAGTATCTAAAGACACTCATTTCTAGTTCTAATGTAATAATTGGAACTAATAATGTTACATACGTAGTTATTAAATCAACAACACCATACTCTTTTGTTAATAAAAAACTAGTATATAGTGGTAATAAGAAAAATGAAATTAACTGAGTACATACCCTACCTAAAAATATTATAATTGTATTTTTCATTAATTCTTTCTTTTTACTCATGTGTTTCTCCTTATTATTTAAAGTAATCTTCTATAACATCTAAATCACAATATGGTTCATATTTATCTTCAATTGCCATATAATTATCATTACCTTTACCAGCAATTAATACTAAATCATTATCTTCTGCCATATCAAAAGCTTTTTTAATAGCTTCTTTTCTATTAATTATTCTTTCATAATTAGATTTATCTGATAGTGATACTAAATCATCTATAATTTCATTAACGTCCTCATTTCTAGGATCATCCATAGTAAATATAACATAATCAGAATTATCTAATACTACTTTACCCATAGGTCCTCTTTTTTCTTTTTCTCTTCCTCCTGCAGAACCTGTAACAGTAATTATTTTACCTCTTTTTATTTTATGTAGTACTGGATATAATTTTAAAAATGAATCTGTAGTATGAGCATAATCTAATACTATGTCATATTTTTGTCCATAATTTAAAAATTCTACACGACCAGCTAAAGGTTTTATATTAGGTATTTTTTCTATAATATCGTCTATTTTATAACCTAAACATACTAATGTTGCAATCGCTGCAGTTAAATTATAAGCATTAAAATCTCCAAATAATGGACTAACTATTTTATAATCGTTAGAATTATATTCTATTGTAAATTTAGTATCTTTATTAGTTACTTCTAAATCTTTTATTAAGAAATCTGCATTATTCATACCATATGTTACTAAATTAGAATTAACATTATTTTTAAACTCTTCATAGTATTTATCATCTGTATTTAATACTGCATAACCATCTTTTTTTATGTGATCTAACATCTCTTTTTTACAAGAAACATAATTTTCTACAGTTTTATGGATATTTAAATGATCTTCTGTAATATTAGTTACTATACCAATATCAAAGTATATATCATCTAATCTATGTCTAAAATATGCTTCACTAGATGTTTCCATACTTAAATACTTACATCCTGCATCTACAAACATTTTAAAGTACATATATAATCTATCTGCATCTGCAGTTGTATTTATTATTTTTTCGTTAAATTTTGATGAAATTATTCCAGAAGTTCCCATATAACCACATATATCTTCACCCATTAAATCTTGTATTAATTTAGATACAGTAGTTTTCCCATTTGTACCAGTAGTTGCGATGAGTTTTAAATCTTCGTCTGCATTATCATAAAATTTCTTAGCTAATTTTCTTAACTCTTCGTTTGTATTATCCACTTTTATAGTTGGGACATTACATTCTACATCTTTACTTACTACAATAGCACTTGCACCATTAGAGATAGCTTCATCAATAAAATCATGTCTATCTGCAGTAACACCCATAGTACATACAAAAATATCACCTGGTTCTATTTGTTTTGAATTTATTTTTATTCCTTTAATTTCTATGTCTGGATATCCACTATATAATTCACTTAATAATTTCATGTTATCACCTATTCTTATTATACATTATTTTACGATAAAATTGAATACTTTTATGTATATGATATATAAATTATGATAAAATAGTTATGGTGATAATATGAAGACTGTTATTTTGGGTGCAGGTAGTGATTTAGGAGTTCATATAGATGGTGCTTCTTTAGGACCTGTTCAATTAGTGAAAGATTTGAAAAGTTTTTATAAAGACGAAATAATAGAATTTAAACAAGATGAGAATGTTATTAAGAGTAGAAATTTATCTGATCGTAGAAAAAATGAATATGAAATCGAAAAATTTAATGAAGAATTATATAAAACTATTTTAGAAAAAACTAAAGAAGATGTATTTCCTATTACTATTGGAGGAGATAAATCTGTTGCGGTTGCTTCTGCCTTAGCTAGTGCAAAAAGAAATGGTAATGATAATACTGGAATCATATGGATTAGTTCACATGCAGATTATAATACTTTTGATTCTACTATCACTGGTAATATTGCTGGTCTTAGTATGAGTGCTATTAATGGTTATAAAAATCATGAATTAAGATATTTCCATGATGGAAATGTTATTCAAACTGCTAAATCCGTTATTGTTGGAACTAGAAATACTGATGATAGAGAGTCTGAAAATATGAGATATGCTTCTATTAATGCTTATACTACTGAAGATATTAAATCTAAAGGAATTGAAACAGTAATAAAAGAAGCTTTTGAAATTGCTTCTCGTAAAACAAGTGGTATTCATGTTTGCTTTTGTTTAGATATATTTGATCCAGATGTAGCACCTGGTGTATCTATACCTGAATTTGAAGGTTTAACTGAAGAAGAAGGAATGACACTTAATCAAGAAATATTAAAACATATTGAAGATATTATGGCTTATGATTTAATTGATTTTAACTCATTAAGAGATGAAAATAGAAAAACTGAACAAATTGCTTTAAACTTATTAGCTCAAGTTATAAATGCTGCTAATAAGAAAGGTAAACATTTTGATAAAATATATTAAAAAACTAGGATAAATCCTAGTTTTATTTTTTAATAATTTCTATCTCTTAGAAATGGTGGAAAATCAAAGTCGTCTTCCTCTTCTTCTTTTTCTTTTGGTTTAGTCTTTTGTGTTAATACTTCAGGATGTGAGTTTGAAGCACTTCTTCTAGCAGATGCAGCATTACTAAATACTGGATCTTTTTGTTCTTTTTTAGGTTCTTTCTTTTCAAATCCTGTAGCAATTACAGTAACAATAACTTCATCACTTAAGTTTTCATTAATAACAGAACCAAAGATTGTGTTAATATCAGTATTAGCAGCACTTCTAACTACTTCTGCAGCTTGTTCTGCTTCGAATAATGTTAGGTTAACTCCACCTGTAATATTAATAATTGCATCTGTCGCACCATCGATTGATGTTTCAAGTAGTGGTGATGATACTGCCTGTTTAGCAGCTTCGATTGCTCTATCTTCACCCATTCCAATACCAATTCCAATAATTGCATGTCCACTATCTTTCATAACTGCTTTAACATCAGCAAAGTCTAAGTTAACAAGTCCAACAACAGCAATTAAATCTGATATTGATTGAACACCACGACGAAGTACATTATCAACTTCTTTGAATGCTTCTAACATTGGTGTAGTCTTATCAATTATTTCTCTTAATCTATCATTTGGAATCACAATTAGTGTATCTACATGTTTTCTTAATTCTTCAATACCTTTTAGAGCGTTATCCATTCTTCTTTTACCTTCAAATGAGAATGGTTTAGTAACTATAGCTACTGTTAATGCTCCTAAACCTTGAGCTATTTCTGCAATAATTGGTGCAGCTCCTGTTCCAGTACCTCCACCCATTCCGCAAGTGATAAATACCATGTCTGCTCCTGCTAAAGCATCTTCTATCTCTTTTTTAGATTCTACTGCAGCTTCTTTACCAATTTCTGGTTTAGCTCCTGCTCCTAATCCATCAGTTAAAGATGCTCCAATTTGAATCTTAACATCTGCTTTTGATGAATTTAAAACTTGTAAGTCAGTATTAGCAGCAATAAATTCTACTCCTTTTACTCCTGACTCTACCATTCTATTAACGGCGTTTCCTCCACCGCCACCAAGTCCTATAACTTTAATTTTTGCTAATTGATCCATTTCTAATCCGCCTAACATATCTTGTCCTCCTTAATTATCAAAAAAATGCCCAAACACTTTACTTATTATATTTGTATTATTATTTACAATTTTTTCTTCTGTATTAATAATAGATTTCATACTATCTGGGGAAATCATTGTAGTATTCTTTCCTCTTAAATTCATTTTGTCATCAAAATATTTAACAGTACCATAAACACTACTATATTTATTATGTCTTATTCCCACTGCAGTAATATTACAAACTTTAGCTTTAAAACCAAGTTCTTCATCTACAATATATTGGAACCCAGCTAACTCACTAAGTCCACCTGTTATTATTATATAACGTATTTCTCTATTTGTTAAGTTTTTTATCTCTTTTTTTACTAAATTTAGTATTTCTACTAGTCTAGATTCAACTACTTTAGATACTTCTACTTGATCTATTTCCTTTACAGACTCATCTTTAGTTCTAACTTCTCTAGTATCATTAATATCAGCATAAGCCTCCATACTAATTGCAAAAGTTTCTTTAACTATTTTAGCAGTTTCTATATCAATATTAAATACAAAAGATAAATCTCTATCAACATTAATACTACCAAGATTAATAGTTTTATTCTTTATTTGAATACCTTTATTAAATATAGATATATTAGTAGTATTTTCACCAATATTAACAATAGCACCTGCTTCTTTATCTCTTTTAGAATTCTTTATAGAATAATAATCTCCAGTAGAAGTAAATGCTACATCTATAGCTTCTACACCACTAAGTTTTAACACTTCTAATATTCTATATAATTCTTCTTTAGGAGAAGTAGCTAAAACTATTTTAGTCTCTAATACTTTTCCTTTTAGTCCTTTAGGATCTTTTATATTTTCTTCATCATCTATAGTAAAACTAATTGGTACTGCAGTTATTAATTCATGTTCTTCATCTATTTGATTTATAACTGCATCTCTTAATACATTACTTATATCATTACCAGTTATCTTATTATAATCTTCTACATCTACTGATCCTATAGCTATATCAAAATTACAATGAGCTGGTGATACACAAGCAATTACTTTAGTAATCTTAGTACCAAGCATATCATTAGCCTTTTTTAAAGCCTTCTTAACACTAGAAACACATTCTTTAATATCAACTATACCACCATCACTAATACCTTTAGAAGGACTACTTACGGATGTTAAAATATTATAATTATCATTATGCTTTTCTACAACTAATACTTTAATATTATCAGTACCTAAATCGATACTAGTATATATATTACCCATTTTAATCCTCCTATCTTTATATTAATTATACTAATAAATCTAATCTTTTTCAATATTTTTATAAATTATAATCTTATTATCTTTATATTCTACTTTGTATTTATTACTATTAGATAAATATTTATTTAATTTTATCTTTTTTGGAATAATATAATAATCAAAATTATATTTTTTAATTAGGTTATTATAATTATTATTCAATCTAGATATATCTAAATAATCTTTATAATTATATTCTGAGTAAAGGTCTGCTCTACCATCTATAAATACTTTTATATCTTTATAAACTAAATAACCCCCATAGTCATAATAATTATATAATCTCTTAGGTTTTTTACTCTTTAAATAATTAATTGCTTTATTATCTATTACTTTTATATGATTAGTTTTATTTAAATGTTTTAAATTAAAAATTCCTAGTAATAAGATAATAATTATAAGTAATATTAATATATAATCAGTACCTTTATCTAATTTTCTTTTATTAATATAGTAGAAAATATTATAAGTACTTATTATATATATGTATGGCCAAAATCTAATACTTTTTAGTCCTAATACAATAGAAAATCCAATTAATAAAAAATCTATTAATCTAATTTTTTTATTACTAAATAGATAAGTAAATATTACTATAACTATTAATAACAAATATGGTATATGAGATAAATTACTAAAATTAGTAGGTTGCCATTCAGCTATACTATTTAACATAGTATTATTCATTATATTTTGATATGGATATATAAGCATCTTTAATCCATGTGGATTTATGCATATACCTACTAAACATAATATAATAACAGTAATATATTTTTGTATTTGTTTTTTATTTAATCTAGTAGATTCTATCTTTTTATATGAAAATTTAAATAATCCACTAACTAAAAATATAATAGTTAAAATATATACTAAGTTACTAGAACCACCATGTACATTAGACCATATAATACTAAGTATTGGTAATAAATATATTTTATTAGAATCTTTGTTTTTATATAAGTCATATAATAAATAAATAGTAAGTGCAATTAAATTATAACTAATTAGATGAGGTCTTACTTGAATAAAACCAATAAATATCATCATTAAACTTATCCATAATAAACTAAAAGGAATGTTTTTTAAATATTCTTTTTTATTTGTATAAAACAATATAACACTAAGTAATAATATATTAATAAATACATATATTAATCCATGTATATTACCAAATACTATTTTTAAACCATATATTATTACTTCAAATAACCATTCATGTGATATCCAATATTTACCTTGAACTATCCATGAAAATACATCATGAGTTAATATTATATTATTTTTAAACATATATTGCCCTGCTTTGATATGCCAAAAATAATCATAACTTTTATTTAGAAAAGTCATTAATAAAAAACTGAATGCTATTAAAAGTAGTATATATAAAACAGTTAATCTTTTAGTTTTCTTCATAATATCACCTTTATTTATTTAAAGTATATACTTCATATAATTTTACTGTATCTATTTTCTTTCCATGTTTTAAAACATACTTAATTGCTCTTTTATCTGTTTGTTTTGGCCTTTTTAATTCTTGTTTATCTATGAAATATATATAATCTTTTTTAGACTTAATATCATTTAATAATTTATTACTTCCATTATACCCATAGTTACCTTTATTAAGCAAATCAGTATATTCTATATTTAAATCATTTACTATTTTAAAATAATAACCGTTTGAATCCATAAATACTATTTTCTTATATTTGTTATTTTTAATATATTTATTAACACTATTAGTAATATCAATACTAAATTTATCAAGTAATTTATATTCAAAATGATTTATTTTATTTGGATATTGTAATTTTGTTTTTGTTTTATCACTAATTATTATACATGACTCAAAAATTATTATAATTATAAAGGCTAAAACATAGTTTATTCTTATTTCTTTTTTTGTGTAATAAAGAATCATAAATAGGAAAGCAAGTAATGCTTCCATAAAGTGTTTAACATCAAATAAAGGGATTAATAAAGTATAAAATAATATTACATAATATGGCATAATATCTTGTTTATGTTTTTTAATATATATTATAGTTATTAGCACTAAAACTATTGTTAAAAACATCCATATTGTAAATAATTTACCATTACCAGAAGTAAAATCAAATAGTCCATAGATACATAAATTCATAAAACTATTAAATGATTTAGTACAAATTAAATATATTAAAAATACTATATTAGGTATTATAAAACCTAATAGTCTTTTACTTATCTTTTTTATATTTGGTATATACATTAAACTAGGTAATAAAAAGACTATAAATGTTTGTTTAGTTAAAAATGATAATCCTATTACTAAACCAATTAATATATCATTATAGTTATTCTTTTCTAGATATATTATTACTATTAATAAAAAGAACACTAATAAATTATATCCTGGAAAAAATATTGCCACTGGAAAAAAGAATAATAATATAATTATCCAGGCTTTTTTATCTATTAATTTAAATAAAAAATATGATAATCCGGTAAATAATAAAGCTTGGGTAATATGAAACACTAACATACTAGATCCAAATATATGAAATGGAAGAGACAATATGAATGGATATAGTGGCGTTACTATCATATTAAAGTCTTTATATGGTATTAATCCTTTGTATATGCTATGGGTAAAACCATAACTCCAAATTTCATCTAAATCACCCGGAATGACTATTAAACCAAATATTAATATAAACATAAATATTAATACATATTTATAATTGTTTTTTATTATATTCTTCATGATTACTCCTTATAATATATATAGTAATAACCTATTACCTTTTTCTTTTTGCACTCTTTATTAACTTTTATCGCTAACTCTTTTATATATTGTTGTGATTTATTATGATCTTTTAGTAAATTAATATCTATAATTATATATTTATTATGGATATTATCTAATTTATTAATAATTCTTTTTGTACCTTTATAACCATAATTACCATAGTTTGGTAAATCAAAATAAGTAATTTTTTTATTATTAATTATTTTATAAAAATAATTTTCACTACCTCTCATTAAATAAATAACTTCTTTATCTAATTTATTAGTATAATTATTTAACTCTTTTACTTTATTATTATATTTAGTGGATAATACAAGTAGTGGAAAATTATTGTAATTAGTTATTATTACTTTGTTTTTATCAGAAAAATTACTAAAGAAATTTATTTGAATAATTTGCCATATACTAGTTAAACTTATAATACCAATTATTATATATTTTATATATTTTGAATCTAATTTAAATTTAGAATTTTTTAATATATTATAGATTACTATTAGTAGTAAGATTGATACATGATAATAATCTATTATTGGTAAAGCTATTACTATAAAAAGTAATGAATAATAAGATATTATATTATTGTTTTTAATAACATTTCTAATTAAATAAATAATACTAAATATAAACAATACTAAATAAAATATATCAAACTGATTATTACTATTACTAAAGTCTAATAGTCCTAAGAAACATAAATCTATAAAAGTAGTAAATGTATTAGTTAATAACAAATATATAAATAATATAAATATTGGTGTTATATAACCTATAAATCTTTCTATAATTTTTTTTCTATCTTTAAATAAATAATATATTGTTGGTATAAATAATGCTATACCTATGGTTTGTTTTGTACAAAATAATAATCCTAGTATTATACCTATTAAATAATTGCTTTTTTTGTTTTCTTCTAAATAAAACAATATTATTAATAATAAAAAACATAAGAAATTATAACCTGGAAATAATGTAGAACATATAGCTACTGGATATGGAACAATCCATAAAAGTAAAAATATCCAAGCTTTTTTATCTAATAATTTAAATAAAAAATATGTTGTTATTGTTAATAGTAGTGATTGAAATAAATAGTAAAATATTATAGATTTAGATAATATTAAACTAATACTATATATAAATGGTGATAATGGTGTAATTATCATATTAAATTCTTTATATGGTATTTGTCCTAATCTAATTGCATAACTAAATCCATAATTTACAAATGTATCTCCTCTACTAGTAGTAAAGAAAAAAACTAGACATAAGAAAAAATATATAAAGAATATTATATATTTAATATTTGGTTTATACTTTTTCATAGTACCTACCCCTTTATTTGGAAGTGATTTCCATTATCTAAGTATAAAATTCCCTTTTTATCTTCTAATTGAGATAATACTTTATTATAATAATTAATCATTTTAAATTTAGTTAATGTTAAATAAACCATATTACCATCATCCATATATAATAAGAATCTTCCTTTATCTAAATCATTAGGTTTATATTCTATATCAGATATCTTACATAATATATCTTCATTTATTTGAGCCATTTTTTTAGTAAATGTTTTATATTTATTATCTGGTATATAATTAATTACTCTAGGTATATCATATACATCTAATCTATCATCTATTTTTTCTGTTTTACCATTTTCAAATACTACTTTATTTTTGTTATTATTTATAAATAGAGCTCGATTTTCTTTTATTTTAATCTCAAAAGTATGATAGAACTTTCTATGTACTTCTACATCTTCTATATATTTAGATTTTTTTAATTTATCTTTTGTTTTTATAGTAGAAGTTAAATAAAAACTAGGGTAATTCTTAATACCTGCTTGCTCTATAATATAATCATCATTTAATCTTTTATTTCCAGTTATTATAATATTTTTAATACTAGTATCTAAATATCTATACACTATAAAAATTAGTCCTCCAAAGATTAAAAGAACTATAAATAAACTAAATAGTTTTATCTTTCTTTTTTTGACTAATTTTTTGGCCATAATTACTCCCAATTTACAAATTCTTGTTCTATTTTTAATTCAATTTTATATTTTTTATATACTTTTTCTTGTACATATTCAATTAATTCTTTTATATCTTTACTAGAAGCATTATCTCTATTAATTATGAAATTAGCATGTTTATCACTAACCATTGCGCCACCTTTTTTCATACCTTTTAGACCTAATTCTTCTATTAATTGTCCAGCAAATTTATCTTTAGGATTTCTAAATACTGATCCAGCACTAGGATATTCTAAAGGTTGAGAAGCTTGTCTTCTTTTTCTTCTATCTTTAATTACTTTTTCAATTGCACTTTTATTACCGTGCTCTAATCTAATAACTGCAGATAAGCAAATATATTTTGGATGTGTTTTCAAAAATGATGTTCTATAATGAAAATTCATTTCTTTATTTTCTAAAGTTATTATTCTTAGATCTGGAGTTAATACAGTTACTTCTTGTGTAATATATCCCATATCACTCTTATAAGCACCTGCATTCATAAATACAGCTCCTCCTACAGTACCAGGAATACCAGCTGCAAATTCTAATCCAGTTAAAGATCTTTTAGCTGCTAAATGAGACAATTTCATTAATGGAAAACCTGCTTCTACATGTATTTTATTTTCAAAGAATTCTACTTTGTTTAATTCATTTAATTTAATTAAAACACCATTGTATACTTTATCACTAAATAATAGATTAGATCCATTACCTAATAATTTATATTTAGTATTATTGTTCTTTAATATTTTAATAGTCTTAATTAAAGATTCTACTCCTTTTGGATATACTATACACTTTGCAAGTCCACCTGTCTTATAAGTAGTATACCTACTTAAGAATACATCTTTTTCAACTTTTCCAATATTTGCTTTTACTAATTCTTTAATTACTTCATCCATCTTCTTCACCCAGTAACTTTCTAATTTCTTTATATATTCTTAAAGAAGAATCTCTAACTCCAAATTTATATGAATTATCACTTAATTCTTTATATAATTTTTTATCCTTAATAACTTTATCAATCATTGGAATTAAATTATCTGCATTAAAACTATCTTCTTCTAATATTAAACATGCTTTTTTATTTTCTAATTCTTTCGCATTTAAATATTGATGATTATGTGTAACATATGGAGATGGTACTAAAATAGATGGTATACCAATAGATGTAATTTCTGCAATAGTAGAAGCTCCTGCACGTGATACTAATAAGTCAGTATCTTTCATTAAGTTAATTAAATCATCTAAAAATGGTACTAATTTAACGTTATCAGATACATCTACATTATTATAACTATTATAATATGAGTTACCTGTAACTATTAATACTTGATAATCTTTATCTTTAAAATTAGGTATCATTTCTTTTAATTTATTAGTAATAGTAGTAGATCCTAAAGATCCCATAACTATAACTATTAATTTTTTATTTTTAGAAAAACCAAACTTAGTTTTACTAACTTTTTTTACTTTAGTAATTTCTTCACTACGAGGATTACCTGTATATACACAATTAGCATCTTTAAAATATTTTTTGCTTTCTTCAAATGACAAACATAGAGTGTTCGCAAAATTGCCTAAGAACTTATTAGACATTCCTGGTATTGAATTTTGTTCATGTACTAAGGTTTTATAACCTAGTCTATGAGCCGCATATAAAACAGGTGCAGTTATATAACCTCCTGCTCCTATAACTATATCAGGATTAAATTTCTTTATTATCTTTTTAGCTTTTCTATAAGCTTTTGTTGTTTTAATTATTACAGATATATTTTTAAAAGGATTTTTTCTATCAAAACCTTTCATCTCTAAACCAACAAAATCTATACCTCTTTGTGGAACAATATCTTTTTCCATTCTATCACTTGTTCCAATATATAAAATTTCACTATCAGGTTCTTTTTCATATATCTTATCTATAATCGCTAAAGCTGGATATATATGACCACCAGTTCCTCCAGCTACTACAATAGCTCTCATATAAACATCCCCTTATATATCTCTATATTTTATGAAAACATAGAGATTATAATACTATTATTATTTCTATAATCTATATACAAATTATATCATAAAGATAACAATAAATAAATAAAAGTTGTTAAATTGAAAAAAAAATATTAATATGATAAAATATTTTAACAAGAAAGAGGGATACTATGGCAAGTGTCGGAATAATTGCTGAATATAATCCATTTCATAATGGACATTTATATCACTTAAAAAAGATTAAAGAGATGTATAAAGATGATACTGTTATCTTAGTACTTGGTGGTAACTTTACAGAACGTGGTGATGTGTCAATTATAGATAAATGGAAAAAAACTGAAATCGCATTAAAAGCAGGAATAGATTTAGTTATTGAATTACCTTTTCCATTTGCTACTCAAAGTGCTGATTATTTTAGTTATGGCGCAATCACTATACTTGAAAAATTAAAAGTAGATAGATTAGTCTTCGGAAGTGAAAGTGATAACTTAGATGATATTAAATTAATTGCTAAAGAGCAAATAAATAATCCAGAATTTGAAAAATTAGTAAAAGTATATTCTAAGTTAGGAGAAAACTATCCTACTGCACTTTCTAAAGCATTAAAAGATTTAACTAATAAAAGTATTAAAGATCCTAATGATTTACTTGCTATTAGTTATATAAAAACTATAATAGAAAATAATTATAATATTGAACCAATATCTATAAAAAGAACAAATAGTTATCATGATAAAAGTATAGATAATAAAATATCTAGTGCTACTGCTATTAGAGATGCTTTAAAGAATAAAAAAGATATTAAAAAAACAGTACCAAGTTTTGTAATACCATATTTAAAAGATTTACACTTTATAGATGATTATTTTAAATATATTAAGTATAAAATAATTACAGAAGATGATTTATCAATATATCATGGTGTAGATGAAGGATTAGATAAGTTATTAAAAAGAGAAATAATTAATTCTAATAGTTATGATGAGTTTTTAAATAATGTTAAGACTAAAAGATATACTTATAATAAATTAACTAGAACAATACTACATATTTTATGTAATTTTACAAAAGAGAAAGCTAAAAGTTTTAGAAATATAGATTATATTAGAATATTAGGTTTTAATGATAAGGGGAGAAAATATTTAAATAGTGTAAAGAAAGATTTAGATGTAGAACTTATTAGTAAAATAAACAGAGATAAACCTGATATGTTGGAATATGAATTAGAAACTACTAAGGTATATGCTTTAGGTAATGATGATTTTTCTTTAGTAGAAAAAGAATATAAAAAAATAGTTAAGGAGAAATAAGATGATTAAGAGTAAAAAAACTGGTCAATTAATTATTGTTTCGGCACCTTCTGGTGCAGGTAAGGATACTGTTGTTAGAGAATTAATGAAAAAAGATGATACTAATAGATGGGTATCAGTATCCGCTACTTCTAGAGAACCTCGTAAAGGTGAAAAAGATGGAGTAGATTATTATTTCTTATCAAAAGAAGAGTTTGAAGAAAAGATTAAAGAAGATTATTTTTTAGAATATGCAGAATATGCAGGTAATTATTATGGTACTCCTAAAGAATATATTAAGAAGAATTTAGATAAGGGAATAGATGTTATATTAATTATTGAAATACAAGGAGCTAGTTTAGTTAAAAAACAAATACCTGAAGCATTATTAATATTTATAATGCCACCTTCTTTAAAAACATTAGTTAAAAGATTAAAAAAACGTGGAACTGATTCTAATGATAAAATAATTAAAAGATTCCATACTGCATACAATGAAATTAATGAAGTAACTAAATATAATTATGTTGTTGTTAATGATAAGTTAGAAGATGCTGTTAATAAAGTAGAGTCAATTATTACATCAGAAAAATGTAGAGTTGATCGTATTGAAGAAGTTTATCTAGATACTAAAGAAGAAGAAATACATGAGTTATTAATGGATGAAGAATTTATAAATGAAGGTATTTCTAAAAAAATAGATTAAAAAAGAGAAGTATAACTTCTCTATTTTTTTTGACATTTAGGACAATAATGGGTTCCTCTTCCACCTATTTTAGTTTTTTCTATAATAGTTTTACATACTGGACACTTTTCCCCTGCTTTTCCATGTACTAATAATTCATTTTGAAATAGTCCATGAACTCCTTCTGAACTAGTAAAACTCTTAATAGTAGTACCACCTAATTTAATAGCTTTTTCCATAACTATATTAGTATTTTTAATTATATTAGAACAATCATTAATACTAATATCACTACATTTTCTATTAGGATTTATTCTACTCATAAATAATATTTCATCATCATAAATATTTCCAATACCAGCAATTATACTTTGATCTAATAATACTGTTTTAATAGGTAATCTTTTCTTATGAATATGATTATATAAATAATCTTTAGTAAGATTTTTATCATTAAATTCTAATCCAATATCAGATAATGGTTTTACACTATTTACTTTAGAATTTTCTATTAAATACATCTTTCCAAACTTTCTAACATCATGAAATCTAAAAGATATATTATTATCTAGAATAAACTCTACATGTTCATGTTTTTCTTTAGGATCATCTTTTTTTCTAAAAAAGAATTTACCTTCCATTCTTAAATGAATTAATAAATTATATTTATCTAATTTTATAACTATCCATTTACCTCTAGTAGTTATAGAATTTATTTTTTGATTTATTATTTCTTTTTTAAATTCTTTAGGAGATGGACTTGCTATTATATTATCCCAATATATATTACAATCAGTAATAGTTTTACCAATAATTTTTTTCTTTAAGTTTTTAACTACTGTTAATACTTCTGGTTTTTCAGGCATAATAACCTCCTATTTAGCTTCGTACCAATTACTTCCTACTTCTATATCTACTTTTAATGGTACTTGTAATTTATATGTATTTTCCATTATATATTTAACTATTTCTTTAACCTCTTCTAATTCGTCTTCTATAACATTAAATACTAATTCATCATGTACTTGAATTAACATTTTACTCTTTAGATTTCTTACTCTAAATTCTCTATATATTTCTACCATAGCTTTTTTCAATATATCAGCAGCAGTTCCTTGAATAGGTGTATTTAAAGCCATTCTTTCTCCACTACTTCTAACCATATAGTTTTTACTCTTTAATTCATCTAATATTCTTTTTCTATTCATTAAAGTAGTAACATATCCATTCTTATATGCATCAGATATTAAATTATCCATATATTTCTTTATTCCTGGGAATGTTTCTAAATACTTATCAATAAATTCCTTAGCCGTTTTCATATCTATACCTAAATCTTCAGATAAACCAAAACTACTTATTCCATAAAGTATTCCAAAGTTAACTGCTTTAGCAGTTCTTCTCTCGTCTTTTTTTACATCTTTTATATCTATATTGTATATATCAGAAGCAGTCTTAGCATGTATATCTTTTCCATCTTTAAATGCTTGTATCAAATTTTCTTCATTTGATAGAGAAGCAAAAATTCTTAATTCTACTTGTGAATAATCACTTGATAGTAACTTAGAATTATCATCTGGTATAAAGGCTTTTCTAATTAACGCTGAATAATCACTTCTAGCAGGAATATTTTGTAGGTTAGGACTTATACTAGATAATCTTCCTGTACGAGTTAGAGTTTGTGTAAATATAGTATGAATTCTTCCATCTTCTCTTATTTCATTTATTAAACCTACTGCATAATTAGTATATAGTTTAGAAAGTGTTCTATATTCTAATACTTTATCTACTATTGGATTTACAAATTTAATTTTATCTAATATATCTTTAGATGTAGAATATTTACCATTCTTAACTCTTTTTGGATATGGTATTTCTAGTTTTTCAAATAAAATTTTAGAAAGTTGTGCAGGGGACATAATATTAAAATCTTCTCCTGCAAGTTCATGAATTTCTTTTTCTAATACTTCCATTTGTTTCTTTAAATCTTTTTCTAAGTTCTCTAAATATCCTCTATCTACTTTAATACCAGTTAACTCCATATCAGCAAGTACCTCAGTTAATGGCATTTCTATATCAGTAAATAATTTAGTTTCATCATTATCTTCTAATTCTTTAACTAATCTATCTTTCGTTTCATATATAAATTTAGCTTTTTTAATACATACTTCTTTAAGCTTATCTAGACTTACTTCTTTAGGCCTTTTTAAAGTACCATAAATATCTTCATATAAATCTATATCATAATCAAATACTCTAGCAACAAATGCAATATCATCTTTTATATTATAATCAAGTAGGTAAGTAGCAATCTCTGTATCAAAACAAACATTATTAAAATTAACTATATTATTTAGAACAACTAAGTTCTTTTTATAGTCATATGTATATTTATCTACTTTACTATTAAATATATCTTTATATTTACTTATCTCATCTTTATTAATGAAATAACCATTTTTACCGTCATAAATACCTATTCCTAGGATTTCACTTTTACTATAAACTTCCCCTCTTGTTTCTAAGTAAAATGAAAATTCTTTTTCTTTAAAATCTTTTATATCTTTAATAACTAATTTTTCTTCTTCCTTCTTTTCTTCTTTTACATCTAGTTTTCTAAGTAGTGAGAAAAATTCATATTCTTTTAATAATTTAACATACTCATCTTTATTCTCTCCATTATACTTACAATCATCTAATGTAAAGTCGATTGGTACTTCTTTATAGATAGTAGCAAGATCATAACTCATGTAAGCATTATCTTTATCATTAATTAATTTCTCTTTAGTTTTACCTGTAACACTATCTATATTTTTATATAAATTATCCAAACTATCATATTTAGATAATAGGTTAATTGCAGTTTTTTCTCCAATACCTTTAACACCAGGTATATTATCAGAAGAATCTCCCATTAAAGCTTTTAAATCTATCATTCTAATTGGATCTACTTTATAAGTATCTTTAAACTCTTTCTTATCCATCATGATATGACCTTTTTGTTTTAATAGTTTTACTGTTACCTCATCAGATATTAATTGTAGTAGGTCTTTATCACTACTTACAATTGTTGCAATAAACTTATCTTCTTCATCAACAATTCTACTTAAAGTACCAATTATATCATCTGCTTCATAGTTATCTATTTCATAACTTTTAATACCCATAGCTTTTAATATTTTTTTTGCTTCAGGAAATTGCATTTTTAATTCATCTGGAGTTTCACTTCGGCCATCTTTATAACTCTCATATTTCTCGTGTCTAAAAGTTTTTCCTTTATCAAAAGCTACTAAAATATAAGAAGGGTTCTCCTCTGAAATAATCTTATTCATCATATTAATAAATCCATATAAGGCATTAGTAGGAAAACCCTTTGAATTTTTCATAATTACGCCTTGATAGGCAGTTGCATAATAACTTCTAAATAATAAATTGTTACCATCTACTAAAATAATTTTATTCATAGTATCACCTAGTAAAATTATATCATAACAATCTATATTTAACTAATTTTACTTACTAAAATTGACTAATACGCTATTATTTTTATTTCTAAAATCAGTTTTGTTTGAATTTTCTAATTTTTGAATTCTTGCGGAAGCCATCATCAAACAAACTGTGATAAGTGTATATATCAGCAATATAGTAAATCCTTTCTTAATATTTCTTTTAACTTTCATCATATATATCACTCCTTTCTTTTATGCTTTTATTATATATCATACATCTGTTCGTGTCAATAGATATTAAAACATTTGTTTGACATTTTACATTTTATATGTTAAACTGTTTACATAAGGAGGGATTACATGGATAAACTCACTAATAAACAAAAGGATATATTACAAATAATTAAGAAATTAATTGCTAGAGATGGTTATCCACCTACTGTTAGAGAAATTGGTAAAGAGGCTAATTTAAACTCACCTGCAACTATACATTTCCATCTAACAAAACTTGAGGAAAAAGGATATATAAAGAAAGGTAATAGTAAAAATAGAACTATTGAAGTATTAGTACCAAATGAATATATTGAAAAAGATGAAAATGTAGTTGATGTACCTTTACTTGGTAAAGTAACTGCTGGTACTCCTATTGAAGCTATTGAAATGCCTGATGAATATTTTTCATTACCTACTACCCTATTTAATACGAGAAACGAAATATTTACACTTAATGTTAGTGGAGATTCTATGATTAATGTAGGTATATATGATGGTGATATATTAATAGTTGAAAGATGTAATACTGCTAGAAATGGCGAAACTGTAGTTGCTATGAATGCTGAAGGTGAAGCTACTGTAAAAACGTTTTATAAAGAAGATGGATATTTTAGACTACAACCTGAAAATGATACAATGGAACCTATTATATTAGATGAAGTTACTATATTAGGTAAAGCTGTTGGATTATATAGAAAGTTTTAAACAAAAATAATAGACTTGTTAGTCTATTATTTTTTTTATTATATAACTTGCTATTAATATACCTGCACTTGCAGGAACATACATGCATGATCCTAAACCTTCAGTTTTCTTTGATACTTCTGTAGATGTTAGAACATCTATTTTTTTATTTATTTTTTCATCCTTTACATATTTTCTAATTATTTTAGCTAAAGGATCATTATAAGTTTTTCTAATATCAGTTATTTTTAACTTAGATGGATCTGTCTTTTTAGCTGTTGCCATACTAGAAATAAATTTTACTTTTCTTTTTAAACACTCTTTTATAAGAGCTTTCTTAGTATCAATATGATCACATGCATCTACTAAATAATCTATATTATATTCAAATAATATATTAATGTTATCTGGTGTTATAAACTTATCTATCGTTATTACTTTACAATCTTTATTAATATCTTTTATTCTATTCTTCAATACATCAACTTTCTTTTTACCAATTGTTGAATCTAGAGCAATTATTTGTCTATTTATATTAGTTTCATCTACTATATCATTATCAACTATAATAATATTTTCAATACCACTTCTTACTAGAGATTCGACTACATAGCCTCCTACTCCACCAATACCTAATACTAATATAGTTTTATTACTTAATACTTTAAGATTATCTTTACCAAGTAATTGTTCTAATCTTGAAAATTTATGCTGCTTTATTGACTTCATTTTCCTTCTTTACTTTTACTTTTTGTTTTTCTTTTTCTTTTCTTTGTCTAGTACTTTGTATTAATTCATATTGCTTATCATATAATACATTATTTATTTTTGATAACTTTTTATATACTTCTGTATTATCTTTAGCCATTTCATAATAATTTTTTAAATTTCTATAGTCTCTTGATTGTAATGGTTCTAATGAATCTATAGTATTTACTAGTGTATCCTCTGGAATAGTTGTTTTACTTATAACAGTACAGTCAAACATATCTATAAACTTTAAGGTGTCTTTTAAATCAGCTATTCCTGCTCTAGCAAATAATAATGGCCATTTGCTTGGATCATTTTCTTCTACTATTTGCTGTAGTAAAGCAATTTTTTCATCTGTTAGATGTTTATCTAATCCTAATTTCTTTAATGAAATATATCTACCTCTTTTAATACCAGGTATTTCTTTTCTCATATCAGTTACAACGCTTTCATAAAGATCATCTAATTCTTTATTAATCTTTGGTTTAGGTTGTGAAACTGCATACACATCATATTTATTAGAATCAGAATTTTCTCTAGTAGTAATAAAATAATCTTTCTTTGTTTTAATTGATGCATTTCTAATAAAATCAACCACACTATGTTGACTATTTACTCTATTGTAACTAGACTTTGTAAAACGCTTATTATTGACTAGAACTTCGCTTTCATTAGTATTTTCTAATATTACTCCTTCTCTAATCTTTTCAGCATTTTTTAAACTGATTTGTACATTAAGTATTCTTCTTCTATTTACTATTGGTAATATCAACATTATTAATCACCCCGCGTGAGTTATTATACCATATATAGTATTGCTTTGCAATTAAAAAAGTCAGATAGAGCGCTGTGTTCAACGATAAAACCTGCATTTTTACAGGTGGGTGTCCGTACGTCATCTTTAGGATCCCTACTCGAGGTAGGTTTTCAACACGGATAACTGATCAAGACTCCCGTATCGTGACTATAGTGGGTTTTATATGAGAACAATCACGCATCTCTCTGACACCTATATTATAGCACAATTTTCTTTATATACAAGTATTTTAACAAATTTTAATTACTTGAATATTTTACTATAGGTGAATATTATGTACTTTAATATTGATGATTTATCTATCTATTATGAAAAATATGGTAATAGTAATAATTCTATAGTTATATTACCTGGTTGGGGTAATACTAGAAATACTTTTTATAATATGATTTTTTCTTTACAAGAAAACTATACAATATATATTTTAGATTATCCTGGTTTTGGTAATAGTTCTATTCCAAAAGCTGATTTAGATATATATGATTATACTAAAATAATAATTAAATTTTTAGAATATAACAATATTATTAACCCCATAATTATATCTCATTCTTTTGGTGGTAGAATCTCCACTTTATTAGATGGTTACTTTAATATTAAAATAAACAAACTAATTATGATAGATGTTGCACCTATTAAGAAAAAATCTATTTATTTAAAATTTAAACAAAGTATATATAAACTATTAAAGAAAGTATCTTTTCTTTTACCTAATACGTATAAAAATAAATATTTAAATAAACTATTATCTATATTTGGATCTACTGATTATAAGAATATCCCTATTACTATGAGAAATACTTTTAAAAATATTATTAACGAAGATTTATCTAAGTATTTAAAAAACATAAAAACTAATACTTTAATTATATGGGGATTATTAGATAAAGATACTCCTATAAAACATGGGAGAATTATTAACAAAAAAATCAAAGATTCTGCATTAATAACTATTCCAAATAGTGGTCACTTTCCCTATTTAGATTATCCTATATTAATTAATAACATAATAAAAGAGTTTTTAAAGTAAAACTCTTTTATGGAATATTTTTCTTTTCATTTTTAGTATGAACTACTACTTTAGCATGAAAATGTTTATTTAATTTATTTTTCTTATTATATAAATTCTTAGAAACCCATACTCTAATACTATATTCTTCTTTCTTATTAGAATCTATACTACCTTTATATACTAAGTAATTAGATTTAAATTTTTTAAAAGTATGTGGCTGTTTATTATTTATTTTATATTTTAAATACTTAGTATTATATTGTTTATCACTACAGTTATCTGTTTCAATTAAATTATTATC
This sequence comes from Bacilli bacterium, assembly GCA_017510225.1. Taxonomy (GTDB): domain Bacteria; phylum Bacillota_I; class Bacilli_A; order RF39; family UBA660; genus CAJMSU01. Next base: position 13,596 of record JAFWNS010000027.1, on the reverse strand, counting down.
TTTTTCTACATAAATAGTATAATTAATTTTTTTATTACTTGGATTTTCTATAATAAGTTTTATTGGTTTAATATCACTACTCTTATTATCTTTGATTGGGGTTTCATTTACTAAATTAATAGTATCTTCTATGCCATTATCATTTTTATTATATGTTACTTTTAGATCACCTACTGTGTATGTATTATAATTAGTATTTTTATTAAATGATGCGAATATATAATAAGTTATCCCAATAACAATAGCAGTTATTAAAATAACAAAAAATATTATTAATTCAACTTCTCTTACTTTCATTTTATGAATTACACTTTTATTCTTTTTCTCCATAAGCTTTCTCCTATTTTATATAATTAGTATATCAAAACTAATTTATTTAAACAATATATTAAAATGATATTTTTTCTTTTATATAATCTACTACTTCATCTAAGTTTAATGTTGTTTGTTCCATAGTATCTCTATTTCTTATAGTAACAGTATTATTATTAATAGTATCATCATCTATAGTGATAGCAAATGGTGTTCCAATAGCATCACTTCTTCGATATCTTTTACCAATAGATCCTGTTTCATCATAACTACACATAAATTCTTTAGATAATAAGTCATATACTTCATTTGCTTTTTTACTATGATATTTTTTAGCAAGTGGTAAAATAGATGCTTTATATGGAGCAAGATATGGTAATATGTTTAATACTTCTCTTGTTTCTCCATTATCTAATTCTTCAGTTTTATATGCATCACATAGGATTGCTAAGAACAATCTATCTACTCCTACACTTGGTTCTATTACATATGGTGTATATTTTTCATTAGTTTCTGGGTCTAAATATTTTAATTCTTTTTTAGAATGTTTTTCATGTACAGATAAATCATAATCTGTTCTATCTGCAATACCCCATAGTTCTCCCCAGCCCATTGGGTATTTATATTCTATATCTGTAGTTGCTTTACTATAGAAAGATAATTCATCTTTATCATGATCTCTATATTTTAAGTTTTCTTTATTTAATCCTAATTCTTCTAAGAATGTCAAACATTTTTCTTTCCAATATTTGTGCCATTCTAAATCTGTATCTGGCTTGCAGAAAAATTCATATTCCATTTGTTCAAATTCACGTGTTCTAAAGATGAAATTACCTGGAGTTATTTCATTTCTAAAAGCTTTACCTATTTGACCTATACCAAATGGTACTTTAGCTCTCATACTTCTTTGTACATTATTAAAGTTTGTAAATATACCTTGGGCAGTTTCTCCTCTTAAATATACTTTAGATGATGAATCTTCTGTTACACCCATACTTGTTTCAAATAATAAATTAAATTGTCTAATATCTGTAAAGTCACTCTTACCACAATTAGGACAAGTAATATTATTATCTTTTATAAACTTTTCTAATTTTTCGTTACTCCATCCATCTCCAGTTTCTTTACCATTAGTGAAATCTTCTATAAGCTTATCTGCTCTGTGTCTCATCTTACAAGCTTTACAATCTATTAATGGATCAGAAAAACTAGTTACATGACCACTTGCTACCCATACATTTGGATTCATTATAATGGCAGCATCTAGGCCATAACTATTCTTTTCTTCTTGGATAAATCTCTTCCACCAAGCTTTCTTTATATTCTCTTTTAATTCTCTTCCTATTGGTCCATAATCCCAACTATTAGCAAGTCCTCCATATATTTCTGATCCTTGGAATATAAATCCATATTGTTTTGAGTAATTTACTATTTTATCCATTTTATCCTCCTTTAAATAAAAAACTCCTAGATAAACGTAAGGACGAGTTATTCCCGCGGTTCCACCTTACTTATTCTAGAAGAATCACTTTAAAATATTGCTCTCAGCTTTCCACACTGGTCATCACATTTATATAATTATTATATTCTTATAATACTATTTTTTAGATGTTTTTGCAATATCAAATAAATAAAAAAAGAAGTTACATACTTTTTTTAACTTCTTTTACTTTCTTTTCTATATCTTTTTTAAAGAATAGATATGTAGATCTTATTAATAGATATATTGGTAAAGCTGCAATTATACCAATTACTCCCATTAATGACCCACCTATACTAACTACCATAATGGTAATTAATGGATTAACATTATTAGTTTTACCATATATTTTTGGAGATATTATATATCCATCTAATTGTGGGAATATCAAACAAATAATGATTGTAAGTATTACTAGTTTAGTAGATATTAAACATGCAGTAAGTATAGCAATTAAATTAGTAATTAATCCTCCAAAATATGGAATAACTGTAGTAACACAAGCAAGTAGTCCTAATATTAACCAGTTAGGATGACCTACTATAAAGAATAGGAAACTATATTCAAAAAATTGAATTACCATAAACATACATAATCCTTTTATGTAATTTCCTAATTCTATATCTAATGTCTTAAAATAATTAAATGTTTTTTTACTGATAGATAATAATATATGTTTAAATCCGGTTTTTATTTTTTCCATATCAACTAAGAAATAAATAAATCCAACTAGTCCTAATATAAAACTTCCTGCAAAAGATATAAGACCAGAAATTATACTACCTGCTCCTGATGATGTAAGTTTACCTACATACTTAATAATATCATTAAAATAATCAGATATTTTTATTTCAAACCCAGCTAAATTAAGATTGAATTTAGTACCAATATCTTCTATTAATTCTATTATATATTTTGCAAAAGAACCTATTTGATCATATAACATTGGTAATGTAATAATAAGTAATCCTACTACAGCTAAAACCAAGAATAGAATTACTGCAACTAAAGCAATCCATCTTCTAACACCTTTCTTTTCTAAGAATTGTACTACTGGATGTATTGCATATGCTAAAACAAACCCAATAATAAATGGTAATAGTAAAGATACAATTTTAGCTACTATTCTTATCCATAAATTAATATTACTAAAACCTATGAATAAAAGTACCATTAAAAGTGTTACATTTAACAACCTATAATTTATTTTATTATTTGACATATTATCACCTCTCTAAACTAATAGTAGTTGGTCCAATATTAGATATATTAATTTCCATATCCGCACCAAATACTCCTGTTTTTACTTTAACATATTTTTCTAATTCTTTATTAAATAACTCATATAATTTATTAGCTTCTTCTCCTCCTAAAGCTTTTATATAACTTGGTCTGTTACCTTTAGAAGTATCTGCATATAAAGTAAATTGTGATATAGATAAAACTTCTCCTCCATAATCTAAGATGCTTTTATTCATTATATCATTTTCATCTGGAAATATTCTTAAATTAACTATTTTTCTCGCTAAATATTTAATTTTTTCTATATCATCTCCCTCAGTAAAACCTACTAATAGAACTAATCCATTATCAATTTTATTATATATTTTATTATCTATTACTACACTAGCGTTATTACTTCTTTGTACTAATACTCTCATCTTATTAACCTTTCTACATTAGTAACATATTTTAACTTATCTAAAGCAATTATTACTTTATCTAATTGCTCTAGACTATTTACATATAAATGTGCTTCATATGTTAATTGTTCTGTTTTATTAATAGTATTTATTCCATCTACATTAACATTTAACATAGAAATTGCTTGTATTAAATCTACTATATGATTATCTAGTGTATTAGAATAAATTAGTAATATAGATAAATATCTATTCTTTGTATTATCATTCCATTTTACTTCTACATTTCTATTTTCTAACATAGATAAATTATGACAATTACTTCTATGTACATTAATACCATTACCTTTAGATATATATCCTATTATATCATCACCATACACTGGCATACAACAGTTAGCTAAATTAACTCTTACTTTATCAATACCACTAACTATTATATCGGCTTCTTTTTCTTTAGAAGTAACTTTAACTACTTTAGGATTCTTATCTTCTTGTTTATGAATAATATTAATTACTGAGTTAGGAGAATTTTTACCATTACCTACTACTAAATATATTTCATCTAAATTTTTAACTTTTATCTCTTCACATATTTTCTTTATATTTTCATCTGTAAAAAATTCCTTTAGAGGTATTTTTCTTTTTCTTAGAGTTTTCTCTAAATTATATTTACCACGCTCTACATATATTTCTCTTTCACTCTTAGTGAAGAAACTTTTTATTTTATTTTTAATTTGAGTTGATTTTACTATATTAATCCATTCTTTAGATGGTTTAGAGTTTTTATTAGTAATTATTTTTACTATATCATTATTTTTTAATTCGTGATTTAGTGGAACTATATTATTATTTACAATAGCTCCTGTTGTAGTTTCTCCTACTTTAGTATGTATTTTGTATGCGAAATCTATTGGAGTTGCCCCCTTAGGTAATTCCATTACATCACCTTTAGGAGTAAATACATAAATATTATTATTTAACACTTCATTTTTTACACTTTTAACAAATTCTTCACTACTCATCTTATCTTTAGATAAATCTATTATAGATTTAAAGAATTGTAATTTTTGTTCTGTAGTTGATTGTAAATTAGCTTTAGTTTTAGATCCTCTATTTTCTTTATAAGACCAATGAGATGCAATACCATTTTCTGCTACTTCATCCATTTCATATGTTCTTATTTGTATTTCATATAATAATCCATCTACACCAAATACTGTAGTATGCAAAGATTGATACATGTTTGGTTTAGGCATAGCAACATAGTCTTTAAATCTATTAGGAAGTGGTCTAAATTTAGAATGAATTATTCCTAATGTTAGATAACATTCTTGTTCTGTATTTACTAATATTCTTAAAGCTAATACATCATATATATCACTAAATTTCTTCCCTTTATTTAGTTTATTATAAATACTATAAATACTTTTTACTCGACCTTTTATTTCATGTTTAATATTATGCTCACTAAGTAGATTAACTACTTCTTTTTGCATATCATTTACTGAATTATCTCTTTCTAATTTAGAGTTATTTAATTTTTCTACTATGTCATAGAATACATCTGGTTTTAAATACCTTAAAGCTAGATCTTCTAGTTCACTTTTTATTTTATGAATACCTAAATGATGAGCAATAGGTGCAAGTATTTCTAATGCTTCTTTGGCTTTTACTTTTTGTCTATCTGCTGGTACTGCCCATAGTGTTCTCATATTATGTAATCTATCACATAATTTAATTATAATGGCGCGAACATCTTCACTCATACCAACAATTATTTTTTTATAATATTCTATTAAATAATCATTTTCTGTTGAAAAGTTAATTTTACTTAACTTAGTAACTCCTTTTACTAAACTAGTAACCTCTTCTCCAAATTCCTTCTCCATTTCCTCTGGAGAACAATCACAATCTTCTAATACATCATGCATTAAACCTGCCATAATTGTTTCAGCATCAGCATAAATATCTGCTAGAATAGACGCTACATTTAAAGGATGTGTTATATATGGTTCCCCACTCTTACGAAATTGACCTTCATGTTTTAAAGACGCAAAAAGATAGGCCTTCTCTATTAAAGCAAGCTTATCTTCTTCTATATATTTTTTTAATTTGTCTTTCACACTATCAAACGTGATGTCATCCATCGTATGCAAAGGAACCATCTCCTTCTTAACAGTTTATTCCCTTAATCTTCTTTTCATCTATATCATCAGTATATACAATTTTTTTCTTTTCAGGTTTTCCTAAACTTCTAGATTCTAATACTGTAAACATAACAGTTGCGATATATATAGATGAATATGTACCAGCAATAAGTCCAATTAACATCGCAATATTAAATGTTAATATTTCACTAGAACCTAATACTATTAAAGCTATTACTGGAAGTAATGTTGTAATAGAAGTATAGATTGTTCTTGTAAATGTTTCTCTAATACTCTTATTACATACTTCTTTTAATCCTTCTTTAGTAAGTTTCTTTCTATCTTCTTTACGTAAGTTTTCTCTAATTCTATCAAATCCAACAATCGTATCATTTATAGAATAACCAATAATTGCTAAAATAGCTGCTATAAACATAGTAGATATTTCTAAACGGAATATTGCAAATAATGCAAAGATTATAGCAACGTCATGGAATAAAGCAATTACACCACCAATTGCATATGAAAATTTAAATCTAATTGACATATATATAATTATTCCGATCATAGCAAGTAATACTGATAAAATTGCATTTTTAGTTAATTCTTTTTTAACTATATTAGATACAACTCCAACATTAGTTTTTGCATCATATTTATCTTCAAAATGATGTACTACTTCTTTAACCTGATTACCATTTAATACGTTTGTTACTCTAATATTAACTTCATTATCAGTCTTCTCTATATCTCTTTTTTCTAATTTTAATTCTTTTATATCTTTAGTTAATTCTTTAGTAGAAATATTTTTTTCAGTTTCTATACTAATATCACTACCAGATTGATAATCAATACCTAAATTTAATCCTTTAGTACCAATTAATATAGAACCAGCAAATATAATTAATAATGATATAGTTATAAATACTTTGCTATGTTTTAAGAAATTAGTATTCTTAAATGGTATTTTCTTAACTTTTTCATTTTTACTTACATCAGGAATATCATCCTTCTTAACATTTATAAATAATCTAACTTTATCATTAAAGAAATCTGTTTTTACGAATAATTTAACTAATAGTCTTGTTAAAAATACCATTGTAAACATAGTTACTATAATAGTAATCATTAACATAGTTGCGAATCCTTTAATAGAAGATTCTCCAAACATAAACATTATTACTGCTACTATAAAAGTAGTAATATTAGAATCAATTATAGCACTAAAACTTGATTTAGTTCCTTCACGGACTGCAACAGGTAGACTCTTACCTTTATATAATTCATCTTTTATTCTAGAGAAAGTTATAACATTAGAATCTACTGCCATACCTATACCAAGTACTAAAGCAGCTATTCCAGGAAGTGTTAAAACTCCTCCTAACAACCAGAATATAGCAAACACTAAGAATGCATATATCATCATAGATATTGATGATATAAATCCTGCAAAATGATATACACCAATTAATATTAAGATAATTAATACTATACCAATAATACCTGCAATTAAAGTTTTTTCTAATGTTGCATCACCAAAAGATGCTCCTACTGTCTTAGAAGATATTTCAGTTAATTTAGATGGAAGTGATCCACTATTAATCAAATCAACTAAATTACTTACTTCTTCATCAGTAAAATTACCTTGAATAATAACATCACTAGCAAATCCTTGTGATACAGATGCAGCACTTAAACAATTAGATTCACTAGTACCACATTTTTTACCTTCATTAGCATAACTATCTTTTAAGTCTTCATAATCTAACCATATAACTAAAAGATTTTTATTATCTCCATAATCTTTTACTTTATTAGTAACTTCATAGAACTTATCTTTATCTTTTACTTGTAATAATACTGCAGGTTTACCACTATTATCTTGTGATATTTTTGCTCCTCCTGCTGTTAATACATTACTATCCATTAATAAATTATCTTCAGTATCTCTAAAAGATAGGCTTGCTACCGTAGATAATTGTTTACGTGCTTCATCAGGATCTTTAACACCTGCTAATTTAACACGTATTTTGTTACCCTCAATACTTATTTCAGGCTCACTAACACCTAAACTATCAATACGTTTACTAAGTGTCTTATAAGTAGCCATTATCTTATCATGATTCATTTTAGATCCATCTATAGATTCTACTTTATATAATATTTCAAATCCACCTTGCAGGTCTAAACCAAATTTTAAACTCTTAAATAAAGGTACAAATAAAAAACATATTCCAACAACTAACAAAATTAAAAAAGATGCTGTTGTAATTACCTTACCTTTTCTACTTTTTCTTTCTTTTTTTGCCATTTTTTCACCTCTTATATTAAATCCTCATCAAAGTATTCAGATCTTCTTGTCTTAGTTAATTTACCTTTTAAATATTCATCTAGCATTTTATTATCTACATGAATAATATTACTAACTATATCAGATAATGTTAAATCTTTACCATTTTTCCATTTAGACTCTTTTAAATAATTCCATATATCATCTATAGTAATATAAGAAAACCCTAAACGATGTAATTCTTGAAGTTTAGCATTTAATGCAGGTTTAACTCTTGTATATAATTCTTCCTGACTATTAAATTTAATATCCATAGAATTTCACATCCTTTGACTCCACCTTAATTATATCAAAAATATTACAAACATAATAGAAAAAGTTAAGAAAAACTTAACTTTTTTTAACTAATCATCTTTTTTAGCTCTTGGAAAGCTATTATAATAAACTTCTTTTAATCTGTCAGTAGATACATGAGTATATACTTGAGTAGCACTTATACTTTCATGTCCTAATAATTTTTGAACAGTTAATAAGTCACAACCTTCATTAAGTAAATGGGTTGCAAAAGAATGTCTTATCATATGAGGAGATATATTTTTATTTATACTAGTATTCTTTATTATTTTATCTAATAAGTATCTTACTCCTCGCTCAGTTAGTACTCCTCCATTTTTATTTAGAATTAAATGTTCACTATTATCTTTATTTAATTTTCTATATCCTTCTTTTAAATATAAATCTAATATGTCTTCACAATAATCTCCATACTCTACAATTCGTTCTTTATTACCCTTACCAAGTATTAATATCTTTCTTTCAGATCTATTTATATCATTAACTTTTATATTTACTAATTCTCCTACACGTACACCTGTTGCATATAACATTTCAAGTATTAATAAATCTCTTTGTCCTAAACTAGTAGATATATCACATGCATTAAATAATTCTTCTAATTCATTATATTCAAAATATCTAGGTAGTTTTTTATCTTTTTTAGGACCATTTACTAAAGAAAATATATTACTCTTAATAATATTTTCATTAGCCATATATTTATAAAATCCTCTTAATGCACTTAATTTTCTATCAATAGAAGAATTAATATCATTTCTTTCTTCTTTTAAATACATTAAATAAAATCTAATATCACTATAAACTACTTCTTTATAATTTAGATCTTCTCTTTCTAAATAATCAAGAAATTCTAATATATCTGTTTTATAACTATTAATAGTATAGAGAGAATAGTTTTTTTGATATTTTAAATATTCTAAGTAATTATTTAGTGTTTCCATTTTTTATAGGTTCTCCATTTTTATCAAGACCTAATCCATCTGGTAAAACACCAACGTCTGCTAAAACTTCATTTGGATAATTAGTAGCCATTTCATCTAAATCCATATGTTCAATTACATTAGCGTATTTTTCTCCTTCAGTTTTACCTTCACTTGCTAAATTATAAATTTTATCATTTTCATGGTCTTTTATTGTTTCTCTATCTTCTCTTAATTCTTTTCTTTCTTCTCTTTTCTCTTTTTCTTCTAATTTTTCAATACTTATATTGTATTTATCTAAGAAATCTTGTGACATAAAATTTAATTCTCTAGAGTTAAATTTCTTCAATAATTCTCTTCTAGGACCTGCAGTAAGTGAATTACCTTTCTTTTTAGCTTCTTCTTCTGCAAGTTTAGCAATATTTTTTATTTCATCAATTAACTTTTTTTTTATAAGTTTTTCCTCTTCTTCTTGAGCTTTAGATGGATCTTTTTTAAATAATTTATCTATATCTATTTCTGTTTGTGTGTATTCTTCTTCTTTTTCTGCTGCTTTTTCTTCTTCTTTTTTCTTTCTTAATCTAATACTGATATTTTGTTCCCATAAAGCAACTACTCTTAAAATATCATATCTTTTAAATACTCTTTTAAAATTATTTGAGCAAATTTCTATTTCTCTATTAATTTCATCTAATTCACTATCATCACCTCTATCAAGGTGTTCTTGTCTTGCTTCAGTATGTGTATAAAAACTTTCAATATCTCTTACTAATCCCCTATGTAATTCGCTATGTTCTGCAGTTCTACGGAAAAGATTTGCAAGTTCCCTATTAAATTTTCTGTCCTTTAGATACTCTTCAATAACATTTTCAATATATGCATAGTATTCTTCTTGTATATCTGGAGTTAATTTTAATTCTTTTGGTGTTTCTCCATTAGCTTTTCTCTTAGCAAATTGAAAAGCTATCTTTTGAAATGTTGGATTATTATATACTACCGGTAATTCTCTATTACGTCCTCTATATCTATATTGAATTATTATTCTATTTTGTCTACCGTTTTTACTAGCTTTAATTATATCTTCATGACACATGGAACTAGGATGACATAGTGCTTTTAGACAATCTTCTTCACTTCTAAAACAACTAAAGAAAGAATCAATTTCATATTTATTGAATTTTTCCTCTAAATGCTTATTTCTTTCTTCTAAGAATAATCTTTCATGTTCTTCTTTACTAATTTCATGTTTTGCTAATCTTTCATCTAATTTAGCCAAAATCTCATTTCTAACTTCATTATTAATTAATCTAATTTTAACTGGTTCTTCTGGTTTATTGAATTCATTATAATTGTCTGGATTATCCATATAATTCTGATATTTATCGATAAGTGGTCTAGTACTATAATAAATTGTATAACGTCCCATAATATCACCTCTATGTATATTATAATATAAATAAATGCTTATTACAAATGAAAAAGTAGATATAAAAATCTACTTTACATAATCACATTCACTGCATTTGATTTTTCCATCTTTTTCTACTAAATATTTACCACATTCTGGACATTTTTCATCTAGTGGTTTATCCCAAGAAGCAAACTTACATTTTGGATAATTATTACATCCATAGAATACTTTTCCTCTACGTGTTTTTCTTTCAATAATTTTTCCATCACAATCAGGACAATCCATAATTACTACTTCTTCTTTTTTCTCTTTTTTTATGTATTTACATGTTGGATAATTAGAACAAGCAACAAATTCTCCATATTTACCATTTCTAATTACTAGAGGGCTACCACATTCTGGACAAGTTTCTCCTGTTTCTTCTGGGGCTTTCTTTTCCATATCTGTAAAGGCATCTTTTACACGTGGTTCAAATATTTTATAGAAATCTTCTAATACTTTATTCCATACTTCTTTACCATCTGCAATATTATCTAAGTCATCTTCCATATTTTTAGTATATTCTACATTAATTAAATCACTAAAGAATTCTTGTAGTTTATCAGTAGTTTCTATTCCCATCTCAGTAGGTTTAAATTTTTTTTCTACTAATTCTACATAATTTCTTTTCTTAATAGTATCTATTATTTGAGCATATGTAGAAGGTCTACCAATACCTAATTCTTCCATTTCTTTAATTAATTTAGCTTCTGTATATCTAGCAGGTGGTTTAGTAAAGTGTTGTGTACTTTCAACATCTTTAGTTTCTTTAATCTCTTTCTCTTTTAATTCTGGAAGTATTTTATCTTCACTATCTTCATAGTCTTTATATACTTTTAAATATCCATCAAAGATTAATAATTGACCAGTAGTTTTAAACTTATAATCATTATTATCAAATATAATAGTTGTTTGATTTACTTTAGCATCTGCCATTAAAGATGCGATAGTTCTTTTATAGATTAAACTATATAATTTGAATTCATCTGGTTTTAAATACTGTTTAACTTTTTTAGGTTCTCTTAAAACACTAGTTGGACGGATTGCTTCGTGAGCATCTTGTACATTATCAGATTTTTTACTTTTCTTTATATATCCAACATATTCTTTACCATATTCTTTTTCAATATATTTTCTAGCAGGATTAACAAAGTCATCAGAAAGTCTAATAGAATCAGTTCTCATATAAGTAATAAGACCAACTGTTTCATCTCCTAAATCAATTCCTTCATATAACTTTTGAGCAATACTCATAGTTTTTCTAGCAGGAAAACCTAATTTAGTAGATGCTTCTTGTTGTAAAGTTGACGTAATAAAAGGAAATTTGCTCTTCTTATTACGAGCTTTCTTTTCTATACTTTCTACTATATATTTATCATCTATAGAATCTAATACTTTATTAGCATCATCTTCATTTTTTAATTCTATATCATCATCTTTATATTTAAATAACTTAGCTTCATATTCAGAAAATTTAGCAATAATTGTCCAATATTCTTCTGGTATAAAAGCTTCTATTTCACGTTCTCTATCAACAATTAATTTTAAAGCTACACTTTGTACACGACCTGCACTTTTAGCTCCTATTTTACTTTGTAATAATTTAGATAATCTAAAACCAATAATACGATCTAGTATTCTTCTAGTTTCTTGGCTCTTTACTAAATTATCATCTATTACAGTAGGATTATCTATAGCATTAATAACTTTATCTTTAGTAATTTCATTAAATAATACTCTTTTATAATTATTATCTTTAATGCCTAAAGTATCTTTTAAATGCCATGCAATAGCTTCTCCTTCTCTATCTGGATCGCTTGCTAGATATACAAGATCACTATCTTTAACATCTTTCTTTAATTCTCTAACAACATTAGTTTTCCCTTTAATAGGAATATATGTAGGTTTAAATCCATTATCAATATCTACTCCAAGTCCAAATTTACCACTTGTTGCTAAATCTCTAATGTGCCCTTTAGAAGAAACTACTTTATAGTCTTTACCTAAATACTTTTCAATAGTCTTACTTTTACTTGGACTTTCCACTATTACTAAATTCTTTGTCATAAGATGCCTCCTTATATTATTTATATTAATACTTATATAATTTTATGTTCACTTGTTTTTTTATGATGTTTTTCAGAATACTTTTTATTCAAATCATTAAAATATTTGATAAAATATCCTGTTCTTATACCATTTAGTATATCATTTCTTTCTACAGCTATTTCATCACTATCATATAGTAATTTAATACCCATAATTAGTTTACCAATGTCTATTGCAAATATCATGTCATTAGGATCCCATAAATTATCTGGATATAATTCATCAATATCAAAATTTGACATTTTATTTAATATATAATCAAATCTTTCCTTAGTCATATTATTATAATTTTTTTCTGCATATAAATATATATAACTTTTATAATTATCTATTATTTTTTGAGTATCATCTTTATTTAAATTACGTCCTAATAACTCTTCTTTAAATTGTGGCGCTAAAGTTTCACCATTCATATAAAGTCTAAATACATCAAAATTAAGACCAATCATTAAACTTAAATCTTTAGCATTATCATTTTGATTACCATAATATATATTTGCAGCCATTTTACGTATTAATAATTTTCTAAATTCTTCTTTTGTTTCTGCTTTTTTTATTATTCCTGGAATATCATAACCATCATTATTAGTAACATCTATAACACTATGATCTATATTAAATAATATATCTTTACCATTAAGTTTTTTAAGACGCTTTAATTTTATTGATCCTTTTATACCACTAAATTCCGTCATGATATCACTTCCTATCAATTATTTTCTTAACTGGTCCATAACTTTTTCGGTGTTCTGGAATTATACCATATTTTTCTATAGCTTCCAAATGTTTCTTAGTAGGATACCCTTTATTATTCTTAAAATCATACATAGGATATTTCTTATCTAATTTATATAACATATTGTCTCTAGTTACTTTAGCAATTAC
>JAFWNS010000007.1 GCA_017510225.1 Bacilli bacterium | reverse complement strand
TTTCTTTAAATACTGTCCTAATTCTTTCAATATATCACCTCACTATAATTAACAATAATATAAATAAGCCATGTTCTGTACCCTTACGGGCGACAAACATTTATCTACTGAATATCAGTTCCTAACTCCATTCATTTCTTTCGTTAGAATTCCCCTACCAAATTTGGGTTTCTCGCTTGCGGGGTTTACCACGTTTCACTTTTTAGTTTCCTAAAACATCGTCACTGCGGCACTTTTACAGACTAAATCATATCCGAAGACTTAGATTATCATCAGCCGTTAGATTTCTCTACCTTAGGTTATTTTTTCCCTAAGCACAAACACTACGTTCATCTCAGAACCGTGCGAGCATGGACTTTCCTCTAGCATTAAAAAACACCAGCGTTTGTCTATATATTAATTGTCCTTATTTATCGCTCCATAAACCATTTTTTCAAGTTGAGAAAGACGTCTTAAAATATCGACATTAGTAACTTCAGGAACATCATTACTTTCTTTAGCAACTTCCATATTCATTTTAGAGTTTCTAAGTTCTTGTTTTAAACTCATAATTTCTCCAAGTAAATCAGCTTTTTCTTTTTCTAAATTATTAATAATATTTAGAAATTGTTCATAATCATTAATAACTATATCTAAAAATTGATCCACTTCTTTTAAACGATACCCTCTAGTATCGATTTTAAATTCTTTCTCTAAAATATCTTGTGGCATAAGTGCAATCTTATTTTGATACATTATATCACCAATCCCTTACATTAGTATTATGTCATTAATGACTTTGTTTGTCAATTACTTAACCTACTAATTTCACTTTTAATGCTAGCTATTCTAACATCATCAATCATAAAATTTAACAATCTAATAATCTCAAAATTATTCATAAATATGTCCTTTCTTATATAGACTATAAACTATTTAATAATAAAAATCATAAAACCGACAAAACTAGAAAAATTTTTTATATTAAATTAACTATAAAATATAGAAAAAAAATAAAAGTTATAGTATAATTAAGAATAGGTGATGAAATGAAATATCCTGGTGGTATAAAGAAGATAAAAACTATATCAAATATTAGCTATAAAAACAGAGGTATGAGTCTAGAAAATGACCTTAATGATACTAATGATTATTATAGAGATATAGATAAAGCATACATATATAAAAAACCAACACCAATAAAGATAACTAAGGTAGATTATCCATCAAGAGATAAAACTGTAATAAAGGAAGCATTTTTTACTATTCCTTCTACTACAGATTACAATGGATTATATAAAGGAAAATATATAGACTTTGAAGCTAAAGAAACTAAAAGTAAATCATCATTTCCTTTAGCAAACATTCATCCTCACCAAATAGAACATATAAGAAATATATTTAATCACGAAGGAATTGTCTTTTTAATAGTTAGATTTACTACTTTAAATAAAACATTTTTATTATTAGGAAAAGACTTTTTAGAGTATATAGATAATAATACTAGAAAATCTATTCCTATAAATTACTTTGAAGATAAAGCCTATTTAATAAAAGATAATTATAATCCTAGAGTAGATTATTTAAAAATAATTGATAATATTATTGGAGGTAAATAAAATGGGGAAAAGAGTTAGAAGAAGAACATCAAGTGCTAAAACTAAACAAGAACAAAATATAGAAATATTATGCTGGGTAGGTTTTGTAGCCTTAATGCTATTATGTTTCTTAAAGTTAGGATTATTCTTTACTATAATAACAGGATTAGGTATAGGAATAATTGTTTATGTAGCACATTTATTAAAGAAATATAAAAATGATAAGAAGAAAAAGAAAGCACTTAATATATTCCTGATAGTTGTATTAAGTCTCGGAATATTAGGACTGGTGCTTCTAGCAACCTTCTTGATGTTTGTAACTGTAAGTGCACCGAAGTTTGATACTTCTAAATTAAATACTAGTGAAGTTACTATTATTTATGATAAAAACAAAAAACAAATTGCTAAACTAGGTTCAGAAATGAGAGAAAAAGTTACTTATGATGAACTACCTCAAGTATTAGTTGATGCTATTGTTGCAACAGAAGATTCAAGATTCTTCCAACACAATGGATTTGATGCAGCAAGATTCTTAAAAGCATCTGCAGGGCAACTTGGAGGACATAGTGATGCTGGTGGAGCATCAACATTATCAATGCAAGTTATTAAGAACAGTTTTACATCTACTGAATCAACTGGTGTTAAAGGTGTTATACGTAAGTTTACTGATATCTATTTAGCAGTATTTAAACTAGAGAAGAAATACAGTAAAGAAGAAATATTAGAATTTTATGTTAATAACCATTTCTTAGGTGGAAATATATATGGAGTTCAAGAAGCTTCTAAAGCATACTTTAATAAGAACGTTAGTGAGTTAAATTTAAGTGAAGCAGCTGTATTAGCCGGAATGTTTAAATCTCCTAATTTCTATAGACCAAATGCTAATCCTAAGAATGCTACTGAAAGAAGAAAAACAGTTTTATACTTAATGAGAAAACACGGATATATTACTAAAGAAGAAGAAAAGGCAGCTAATGAAGTACCAATTGAAACATTAACTGCTGAAGCCAAAGAAGAAAAAGAAAATAAATATCAAGGATATATAGATACAGTTATAGAAGAAGTTAAAGAAAACTATCAAGTTAATGCTTATATTACTCCACTTCTTATCTATACTAATATGGATCCTAATAAACAAGATGCTGTTAACTCAGTATTAAGTGGAGAAAATTATGGTTGGATCAATGACAAAGTACAAACTGGTGTTTCTGTATTAGATTCTGATACAGGTAAGATTCTAGCAATTGGTAGTGGTCGTAATAGAAAAGGTGTTAATAGTTATAACTATGCTACACAAATTAAGAGACAGCCAGGATCAAGTGCTAAACCATTATTCGATTATGGACCTGGTATAGAATATAATTATTGGTCAACAGCTCAAATATTTGATGATTCACCTTATCATTATTCAAACGGAAAACCTATTAGAAACTGGGACCGTGGATATTATGGAAAGATTTCTTTAAGAAAAGCATTATCTACATCACGTAATATTCCAGCTCTTAAAGCATTCCAACAAGTTGATAATAAAAAGATAGTAAACTTTGTTACTAACTTAGGTATTAAACCAGAAATATGCTCTCGTGGTTATGAATATGATGTTGAAAGAAAACGTTGTGTTAACATTAATAATTCCGGTGATACAAAACAAGCAACTAGCTTACATGAAGCACATGCAATTGGAGCCTTCACTGGAGTTAGTCCATTAGAAATGAGTGGTGCCTATGCTGCATTCTCTAATGGAGGATATTATAATGAACCATATAGTGTTAAGAAAATAGTATTTAGAGATAATGGTACTAGTAAGGTACATAAAACTAATAGAAGAAAAGTTATGTCTGATGCAACTGCATTTATGATATCAAGTGTATTACAAGATGTTAAACTAACTGGTGGTACACCAAATAATGTTGCTTGTAAGACAGGTACTACAAACTATGATTCATATACAATGGAAAAAAATAACTTACCTGGAGACGCTATTAGAGATTCTTGGGTAATTGGTTATTCAACTAAGACAGTTATAGGTATGTGGTATGGATATGACTTTATTGATAGTGAGTATTGTTTAAGAAACTTACCTGCTACTATGCAAAAAGATAGATTATTTAACGCTTTAGTATCAGCTGGAGCTATGGAGAAAAAAAGATCTGGATTTAAACAACCATCTAGTGTTGTTAAACTACCTGTTGTAACAGGATCTAATCCTCCTAGAGTTGCTGCTGGTAGTGGAGGTAACGTTACATATGAATACTTTAGAAAAGGACATGAACCTGATGGAAAAGCACAAGCAGAGGATAAATTATCAGCACCATCTGGACTTTCTGCTACATATAATGGAAGTAGTCAAGTTACAATAAGTTGGGGAGCTGTATCTCCACTTAAAGATGCTGATTCTAGTTATGGTGAATTTGGATATAATGTTTACTTTGGTTCACAATTGTTAGGATTTACTAATAAAACAAGTTATGTATATTCAGTAGGTTCTGGATCTCCATACGGAGTATATAAAGTAATAGCAACTTATAAGAGTTATAGTGGTGTTCAAAGTCCAGCTGCAACATATGTATTAAAACAACCAGCAACAGAAACACCATCACCGACTGCAACACCAACTCCAACGACACCTCCAGAAACAGACGATCCTAAAGAATAAAATAAAAAATAGAGTTAATACTCTATTTTTTTTCTGTCTTTATAGCATGTACTACTAATCTAGATGAATTCACATCATCAGAACAAGTAGATAATGTTAATATACTATTTCCATTTAATTCTGTATCAAAATCATATTTACTTCTAGATTTTAACTTATCAATAAACTTATCATAATTAGTATCTAAATCAGTAGTTAAATAATATGTTTCATCTTTTATCTTATAAATAGAAAATACTTTATAAATAAACTTTTCTTTAGGAGTAATGAACTCTATATTTAAATTATCTTTATTCTTAAACCAATCTTTATCCAACAGCTTCTTTAATTCTCCAAACATAATACCATCTAATCTATTATGTCCATAAATAATAAGATTTTTATCATTACCATCTAACTTATTACGATAATCCATAAATATCCATCCTGCTGAACTATCTTCTTTCTTAAAAGAATGATTTAAATAATAATGATTATTAGTACTTCTAACTACCGGATAATCAATAGAAGTATTAGGAACCTTTATCCATCCTACAACATCTTTGTTAATAAGTCTTAACTTATCAAAATTAATACCCTTGTCTTTTTTTATTGTTTTCTTAATATCTCTTATTTCTTTATTAGCAGCTCCTTTTTCTTTATTCCATCTAATAATCATAAATAAAGAAAAAGTAATGATTGCTACAAAAAACAATTTAAATAACAATAATATAAATTTTTTTGTCTTCATAATCATGCTCCTTAATATCTACATACATCTTTTAACTTACAATTCTTACAATTAGGATTTATCGCCTTACAATGATATCTTCCAAACAATACTAATTGTAAGTGTAATCTTGCCCATTTATCTTTAGGAAACTTCTTCATAAGTTTCTCTTCTACTTTCTTAACATCATCTTTCATATAAGCTAATTTAAGGCGCTTAGAGACTCTTTCTACATGAGTATCTACTGCAATAGCAGGATAATTATAAAACTCACTTAAAAAGACATTAGCAGTCTTACCACCTACACCAGGTAATAATACTAAAGATTCTTTATCTTTAGGAACTACACCACTATATTTATTAACTAATATGTTAGCTATTTCTTTTAAATAAATACTTTTCTTTCTAAAAGAACCAACAGGTCTAATAATATTTTCTAAATCTTCTAAATCAGCATTACTTAAATCTTCTAAAGTTTTATACTTATTAAATATTATAGGAGTTACCATATTAACTCTCTTATCAGTACTTTGTGCACTTAATACTATAGCCATTAATAAACTATAATCATTAAAGTATGTAAGTTCACATTTAGGATTTGGAAATAACTCATCCAAATAATCCATTATTTTATTCGTCTTCATCAAACCAATTCCAATCAACTAACTCTAAATCAACATCACTCTTATTATCTTTTTTACTATTCTTTCTCTTTTTCCTATTAGTTTCTACATCTTTAGCAGTCTTTATACCTTTTTTATTCCATTCATATAAAATCTTATCTATATATCTTAAATTAGAAACACCATTAAAAGTAGCTTCTTTAATAGCCTCTTTTATTAAACTCTCTTTAAAACCATTGTCTAACCAAGCCTTAATAATTTCATATTCTATAGGACTTAAAGTTCTACCAAACTCTTTCTCTATAATCTCATAAATATTAGATTTCTTATTCTTACTCTCATCTTTAGAAATAGACATTAAAGAAATCTTATTATAAAAATCATCTAATATAACTACTTCTTCTCTTAAACCTTTATCATTCTTTAAAACTTCTACTCTAATAAAATGCTTATTAGTAAGAGTATCTATATAACTCATAATCTTATTTAAATCTATATTTAACTCACTAGAAAACTTATTAGGATCAAATACAAACTTATTACCTAAATTATATAAATACATTAAAAATATAAATTCCTCAGTCTTTAACTTAAATTCCTTAATTCTTTTAAACATATATAATGGAATAACTATATTTCTATCTTCAAAGATTTCTAATAAATTACTCATTTCCATAATATCATCTCCATTAATACAAATATAATATCATAAATTACTTATAATTACTAATTATATAATTACATAAACTATCATAATTATTATCTATCTTTTTATATACAACCTTTTCTACTAAATCATCATATATACCTTTTAAATACTCTCCAGGTTCTCTATTTAATATTTTCATAATTTCTTCACTAGTAATATTTAAATCACTTCTACTATGTATATCTAAACTATTATATAACTCTGTCATTTTCTTTTTATCTAATCCTTTAATATCACAAACCACACTACATACATATAAACCATATTTATATAAAGTCATACTATCATAATCATTAAGTTCTAATAACTTATTTACCTTCTTAATTAAATCTTTTTCATTATTAGTAAAAGGATACTTATCTAACACATTTAAAGTACTCCATATACCAATTAAACCACTATTAGAAACAACTTTATCTAAATTAGATAATTCCAAATCATTATCCAACCCATATTCTAATAATAATTTAATGCCTAAATCACAATTATTACTAGTAAATATCTTATCTAATTCTTCTTTCTTTCTATTATAAGATATCTTAGTAAGTAAATATTTATTATTCTTTATAGAATCAATTACATCTTCACTTAATTTAAAGCCTAAACTAGTAGAAAATCTAATCGCCCTAAGTATTCTTAAAGCATCTTCTTCAAATCTTATATTAGAATCCCCTACTGTTTTAATAATTTTATTCTTTATATCTTTCTTTCCATCTAATAAATCAATAATATTTTTATTTTTATCCATACATATAGTATTAATAGTAAAATCTCTTCTAAGCAAATCTTCATTTAAATCATCTATATATACTATCTCATCTGGATGTCTATGATCTTTATAACTAATATCTTTTCTAAAAGTAGTAATTTCAAATCTATAACCATTTTTGATTACTACAACAGTACCATAATCTTTATTAGATAATTCTGCATCTTTAAATATCTCCAATACTTCTTTAGGTTTAGCACTTGTATTAATATCTATATCATTAGATTCTAATCCTAATAGATAGTCTCTGACAAACCCTCCAACCATATAGGCCTCATAGCCACAATCATTAAGTTTATTTAATATTTTTAAAGCAGAATCCAACATATATACATCACCCATCTTAATTATACCATTATAGTTTGATTCCCAACAAAAAAAGCCTATAAATAGGCTTTTAAATTTAAATTAGTTTACAGCATCTTTTAGTGCAGAACCAGCTTTGAATGTAACTGCAGTTCTTGCAGGAATTCTAACTACTTCTCCAGTTCTTGGATTACGTCCTTCACGTGCTGCTCTTTCAGATGTAGCAAATGTTCCGAATCCAACTAGTGGCACTTTATCTCCTTTTGCTAATGCTCCTTTGATTGCATCTAAAGTAGCATCGATTGCTCTTGTAGCATCTGCTTTAGTTAATCCAGCAGTTTCAGCTACAGCTTCTACTAATTCAACTTTTTTCATAATCATTATACCTCCCATTGATTATTAAGCATAATCTATGCTTGTACTTAAAATTTACCATAAATTTACCAAAATTACAATAAAAACAGTAAAAAAAAGCAATTTTTTGCTTATTTTTACTATATTTTATGCTTATTTTAGCTTTTCTAACTTTTTACTGATATCTTTTAATAATTCTATAATATGTCCTATTGCAAAGAAGAATACAAATACTAGTAAACTACCACCCCACACTAATACCATTAATGCAAAGTTAAACTCTTTAGTAGAACAATTAGAATTAAACTCAGAAATACTACCACAAGTAGGAAATAAATTACCTAATATAATACCTATACTAAAAAGAATTATGTATAAAACAACTGCAAATCTTTGATACCCATTTAAACTATAACTACTCACTTCTTGGGATACATTCTTAAACTTAGGGAAATCCTTTTTAACCTTTTCAATCTCATCAAACATATTCATATTATTTATCACCTCTACTCTTAGAAGCTTTCTTTTTCTTAGGTTTTTTACTTTTCTTTATATCTTCATCTATATCTTCCTTAACTTCTTTTACATCTTCAATAATACCTGTCGCAATATCTTTCATACTACTAAACTCTTTAATATGCTTTTTATTTAAAAATAGTCCATATAAATATACATATCTAGAAAACATAATATAATATATTGATTCTAATAATACTAATAATACTGCGTTTATAGTAGTTGTCTCAATTAAATTAATCGCAAGTAGCGATACTGAAAGTACAACTATTATATAAAAATATGAATCATTACTAATATCATTAAAAGGAGACTTCTCTAACTTAAATTCTTTCCATACTCCTGTCTTCTTAAAGAATATATGAAATAAATAAGTAAATAAAGATATATTTAATGCAAAACTAAATAATGATACTAATGAAAATGATTGAAGTATAGTTAAAAATGATGTCACACTATTAATTAAATATAATATAATTAAAAATAAATTTAAGTAATTAAAATATTTTTTACCTATATTAGTTTTTAGTGCTAAAAAATATATTAATACCAATAAATATATACTATTATGATTAATAACGTTATTTAAAATTGCATAAGTACTTAAATTACTCTTAATCGCAACAGACTGACTTAAAATAATAATAATTAATATTAATACAATAACTACATTACTAATAATACTAGGATTGTCTAACCAACTATTTTTTTCTTTCTTTTCCATATCTTATCCTCCTATTTAAATCAATTATATCACAACAATATTCATTTACTATACTTTTCTTTAAAAAAATACAATCATATGATATAATGGGGCTAGTTTGGAGGGGATAATTATGTCCATACCTACAGTAGCTTTAGTTGGTAGACCTAATGTTGGTAAATCTACTCTTTTTAATAAAATAGTAGGTATGAGAGTATCTATTATTGAAGATGTCCCTGGAGTAACAAGAGATAGGATCTATCAAGAAGCAAATTATAATAATAAAAAGTTTTATTTAATTGATACTGGTGGAATAGATGCTTCTAAGTTAAAATTTAATGCAGAAATAAAAATGCAAGCAGAAATTGCTATAGATGAAGCTGATATAGTAGTATTTATGGTAGATGGTAAAGAAGGTCTAACTAGTAATGATTTAATAGTAAGAGATATACTTAGAAGAAGTAAAAAGAAAGTTATAGTTGCTATCAATAAAATAGATACTAAATTAGCTAAAGATAACTTATATGATTTTTATGAATTAGGTTTTGATACTTATATACCAATCAGTAGTATTCATAATACTGGATATATTGATTTAATGGATAAAGTAACTGAAGACTTTGAAGAGTCTGAAGAAGAAATAGATGATAGATTAAAGTTTTCTATTATTGGAAGACCTAATGTTGGTAAAAGTAGTTTAATGAATGCTTTGCTTAATGAAGAAAGAGTTGTTGTATCTGATATTGCTGGTACTACAAGAGATTCAATAGACTCAGTATTAAAATATCACGGAGAAGAATATGTAATGATAGATACTGCTGGTATGAGAAAGAAAGGTAAAGTATTTGAATCTATTGAAAAATATAGTTTATTTAGATCACTAAAATCCATAGATAGAAGTGATATTTGTTTAGTAGTAATAGATGCAGAACAAGGTATTACAGAACATGATAAACATATTACTGGATATGCTATAGAAAGAGGTAAAGGATTAATATTTGTAGTTAATAAATGGGATACAGTAAAAGATAGTACTATAAATGATTATAAGAAGCTTATGAGAGCTGAATTCCAATTCGCTACATATGCTCCAATAGTATTCCTATCTGCTCTTACAAAGAAAAGAATACATACTCTAATGCCTGAAGTAATTAAAGTAGGAGAAAATATTAAAAAAGAGATTCAAACTAGTGTATTAAATAATGTAATACTAGATGCATATCAATTAAATATACCTCCTTCTTATAAAGGTAAAAGATTAAAGATATATTTCTCATCACAAACAGGTATAAAACCTCCTAAGTTTACTATAAGAGTAAATAATAAAGGATTAATACATTTCTCATATGAAAGATATTTAGAGAATAAACTAAGAGAAAACTTTGATTTAGAAGGAACACCAATTATATTAAAATTTAAGAATAGAAGCGGAGATGATTAAATGATTATAGGTGGAAATAATAATATGAATAAAGGTAATGATCTTATTAATAATTTCAAAAATAAAAATCCACAAAATAATAAAATTAAAAATAATTTTGGATTTACTGAAGAAATTAAAGACTATGTTCATACTAATCCTACAGATGATATTACCATGTATGATAAATCTATTGCTATGTTAAAAAACAGATTAGATAACGGCTTAATCACTATAGAAGAATTTAATAGAAAGTGTGAAGAAATAGGTAAAAAGAAAACTGCTGCTTTAACTAATAAAAATAATAACTAAAATAAACCTCCTACATATAATAAAGTAGGAGGTTTTTATGTTTAAAGATAGTTTCTTTAAGAAAGTAGAAAACAAAACTAATGTTAATAAAGATACTATTTTATCTTTAGCTAGTAAACTACAAAACAACAATATAAATAATGAAGATAATATTAGAGAAGTAATTAGAGATATTAGTAGAATTACTGGAAAAGATATTTCAAAAGAAAAAGAAGATAAAATAGTTAATTCTGTTATTAAAAATAATATACCTAATAATATAGATAAAATGTTTTAAACATTTTATTTTTTTATAAGGAATATCTTTTATTTATAATACATAAATTTATTATGAATAAAGGAGAATGTATATGGATAAACAAGAAATTATTAAAAATATAGCTAAAAGAGGTAATGGTGATATATATTTAGGTGTAGTTGGAGCTGTACGTACTGGTAAATCTACATTTATAAAGAAAATGGTTGAGACTTTAATTGTTCCTAATATAGAGGATGAATATGAGAAGAAGAGAGCTTTAGATGAAATACCACAAAGTGCTGCTGGTAAGACTATTATGACTACAGAACCTAAATTTGTACCTAATAATACTGCTACTATAAATATAGATGATTTTAGTTGTAATATTAAATTAATAGACTGCGTTGGTTATATGATTGATAAAGCTATAGGAGCTAGTGATGAAAATGGTCCTAGAATGGTAAAGACACCTTGGTATAATGAAGAAATACCTTTTATAGAAGCTGCAGAAATAGGTACAGAAAAAGTAATCAAAGATCATTCTACTATAGGTATAGTAGTAACTACAGATGCATCTATTGGAGAATTTGATAGAGGCGACTATGTAGAAGCAGAAACTAGAGTAATAGAAGAATTACAAACTATGAATAAACCATTTATAGTAATATTAAATACTACTCATCCTACCCTACCTGAAACAATAAAAATAAAAGAAGAACTAGCAGATAAGTATAATATACCAGTATTACCAATCAATATAGAAACAATGAATGAAAAAGATATGTATAATATTTTAAGAGAAGCTCTATATGAATTCCCAGTATTAGAAGTAAAAGTAAATATGCCAGAATGGATTGCTATATTAAATCATAATCATCCAGTTAAACAAAGTTATATTGAATCTATAAAAGAAAGTGTAATAGAAATAGATAAATTAAAAGATGTAGATAATATAACAAATCATTTCTTAGAAAATGATAATATAGAAAAAGCCTATTTATCAGATATGGACCCATCTACTGGAATAATAACAGTTACTTTAACTGCTCCAAATAATCTATATAATAAAACATTAACAGATATTATAAATATAGATGTTAAAAATAAAGCTGATCTATTATCACTATTCCAAGACTTTAATGTTGCTAAAAAAGAATATGATAATATAAAATATGCTTTAAAGATGGTAAAACAAACAGGATATGGTATTGCTACTCCATCTATAGAAGATATGAAACTAGATAAACCTGAGATAATAAAACAAGGTTCTAGATATGGAGTTAAATTAAAAGCAGTTGCCCCTTCTATACATTTAATAAAAGTTAATGTAGAATCTACTTTTGAACCTATTATAGGTAGTGAATTACAATCTAAAGAATTAATAGATTATTTAAATAGTAATAATAATGAAATATGGAAAAGTGAAATATTTGGTAGAAGTTTAGAATCTATAGTACAAGAAGGTATCCAATCAAAAATAAATCTTATGCCAGATAACATAAGATTTAAACTACAAAATACTCTAACTAAAGTAGTAAACAAAGGAAGTAATAATGTAATTACTATTGTAATATAAAAAAGAAGATTTACTTCTTTTTTATTTTCTTTACTAATTCATTATATTTTTCATATAACTTATAATCATCAAAAGATATTTTATTCTTCTTTATATTCCATTTATCTTTGTTGTTTTTAAGTATAGTTATAACTTCTTTAATGTTAGATATTTTATTTTTAACTTTTTGTCTAGAAGTTTTACTATTATTAATAGATTTATCCAAATTCTTCTTTAATTTACCATCTATCATATTATCTTTATATATAGATATATAATAATCATCTAATTTTTCTTTTTCTATATTATCTAAAATATTATCTTCTTTATTAGATTCACTAAACTTTTTATTTAATTTATCATATTTGTTTTCTAATTTTTCTATATATTTAAGACTATTTTTAAAATTAGGCCCATCCTTCTTATAATTATCAACAGATAACATCTTATTTAATTTCTTAGAATTTAAAATATTAATAATACTACTATAAGTAATAGAACAATCATCTAAATAATCTTTTATTCTCTTTTCTACTATTGCATAATCTTTAGTACTTTTAATTCTAGTATTAAATCTGTCTTTAACTACATCTAACAATTCTAGATTCTTCATTTCACTTCTAAAAGCTCCACCTTCTACTACACTATTAACTAAAAAGAACCCAGCTAATATTAAACATAAAAATATAAGACTAAATAATATAATTATTACCTTTTTATTCTTACTCATATACTTCACCTACTATTATTATATCAAAAAAAGTCTAATTTTCAATTAGACTTTCTATTTTACCTAATACTTCTTTAACACCTAATTTAGTATTACTAGAGAATACTATTAAATCATCTCCTACTACTAAGTCTAGTGTATCTAAAATGTCTTTTAAATGCTTTTGTTTTTTACTTCCACCTACTTTATCAGCTTTAGTAGCAATTACTGTTACTGGAAGATTATAATATTTTAAGAAATTATACATTAATAAGTCATCTTCAGTAGGTTTATGTCTAAAGTCAATTAGTAAGAATACTCTTTTTAATTCATCTCTTTTTTCTAAATAATCTTCTATCATCATACCAAATTTAGCTTGAGTCTTTTTATCTACTTGAGCATATCCATATCCAGGTACATCTATTAAATAGAAATTACTATTTACAAAGTAAAAATTTAAAGTTTGAGTCTTACCAGGACGAGATGAAGTATAAGCTAAATTCTTACGTCCAAGTAATGCATTTATAAAACTACTTTTACCGACATTACTTCGTCCAACTAATAAGAATTCACTTTTACCAGCATCTGGATATTGACTACGTCTTGTCGCAATAACTTCTAAGTTAGCATCTTTAATAACCATGTTATTCACGCTCCTTATTATATTCTTTTACTATTTTATCTAAATCTTTTATTAATTTATTAGCTTCAGTAAATGTTTTAGCTTTAACACCAGCAGCCATCTTATGACCACCACCATTATATTTCTCAGCTACTTTATTAATAGCAGGTCCTCTAGATCTAATAGATATTCTTATTTGATCATTATTAACATCTTCTGTCATAGTAACCCATACTAATACTTCTTCTATAAAATTATAATTATTAACCATATTACCAGCACTAGCAGCATCTACACCATATTCTTTAACTATTTTATCAGTTATTTTAATATAACCTAATCCATTATCAGTAACTTCCATATTAGAAGAAATATATCCTTCTAATCTAACTTCATTTAATGGCCTAGCATATAGTTTTTGATATAGCTTAGATAAATCAAATTTATAATCTTCTAAGTATTTAGCAGCTAATCTAAATGTCTTAGGAGTACAAGTATTAAATAAGAATCTATTAGAATCAGATACTAATCCAGTATATAATGTTTTAGCAATACTCTTATTACATCTTAATTTAGTATTTAAAATTAAATCCATAATAATTTCACATGCAGAAGATGCACTATCATCAATATATTCTATATCACAAAACTTTTCTATAAATGGATGGTGGTCTATTTTTATTTTATAACTATATTTAGATATGTCTACTCCATCTATTCTCTTAATATCTGGTGTATCAGTAACAATAAGTAATGCTTCATCAAATTCTTCTAATTTATCAAGTGATCCGATAAAAGAAAACTTACTACTACCACTACCAACAGCAATTACATTCTTATCAGGAAAAGTTAGTTTTATAGAATCCCTAAGAGCCATCTGGCTAGCTAGAGCATCTGGATCTGGTCCTATATGTCTAGCAATCACTATATTATTATATTTTTTTATTTTCTTATATATTTCCTTATACATATTCATTTCCTATCTATTTATTAAATTTAGAGTGTCTCTAGCAATCATTAATTCTTCATCTGTAGGTATTACATATACTAAGATTTTAGATTCATCTGTACTAAGTTTAATAAACTCTGCTCTTTTTTCGTTAATAACAGGATCTATTTTTACTCCAAGACATTCTAATTCTTCACATATTTGTTTTCTAACAGGAACACTATTTTCTCCAATTCCTGCAGTAAATACTATAATATCTACACCACCAAGTAATACATAATACTGTGCAATATAATTTACTACACTTCTTACAAATTTATTCTTAGCAGTAATAGCTTTCTCATCGCCTTCTTCACAACGAGCTAAAATATCTCTCATATCACTACTATATCCACTCATTCCTAGAAGACCACTAGAAGTATTTAATTCTTCAAATACTTCACCAGCATTCTTACCTTCTTTTCCCATAATATATGGAACAATTGAAGGATCTATATCACCACTTCTAGTACACATCATAATACCAGGTAATGGAGTAAATCCCATAGTAGTATCAACACTCTTACCATCTTTAATAGCAGCAATAGAACCACCACTACCTATATGACAACTAATTAATTTATATTCGTCTTTACCAAGTAATTCTTTAACTTTACCAGCTATATAACGATGAGAAGTACCATGGAATCCATATTTACGTACTCCATACTTCTCATACCATTCATATGGTACTGGATAAAGATAAGTTTCTTTATCTAAAGATTGATGGAATGTAGTATCAAATACTCCTACCATCATAACTTCAGGTAATACTTCTCTAAATGCATTAATACCTAATATATTAGCAGGTATATGCAAAGGAGCAAAATCTGTAAAAGATTTTAAATCTTCAATTACTTCATCAGTAATAATAACTGATTCTTTATATTTTTCTTTACCATGAGCAAGTCTATGTCCTACTCCATTTATTTCTTCTAAAGATTTAATAATACCTAAACTAATTAATTTATCTAATAATATTTTAACCGCATCAGTATGATCTTTCATTACAACTTCTTCTTCTACTTTTTCACCATTATACTTAATAGTATAACAACTACCTTCTATACCAATACGTTCAAACAAACCACTCGCAATAACAGTCTCATCATTCATATCAAATAAACTAAATTTTAACGAACTACTTCCTGCATTAATTGATATAATTTTCATAAATCAACCTCTTTTCTAAAACCTATTAGTATTATACTATAAAAGAGCAAAAAATAAAAGATAGTTAAACTATCTTTATTTACTTAATACATTAGTATCTCTAGCTATCATTAATTCTTCATCTGTTCCAAATACATATACTGGAACTTTAGAATCATCTGTAGTAATAAGTCCTTCTTTATCTTTACGTACTACAGTTTCATCATTCTTAGCTTCATCAACATTAATTCCTAATGCAGTTAATTTATTTAATACTTCTTTTCTAATAAGAGGATCATTTTCTCCACCACCTGCAGTAAAGCATATAGCATCAACATCTCCATTTAGTTTAACTACATAATACTTAGCAATATATTCAGCTATTCTAGTAGTATACATTTCAACAGCACGTACTGCAGCAGGATCATTTTTTAAGAAACCTTCATCTATATCACGTAAATCATTAACTCCCGCAATACCTTGTAATCCACTATCTTTATTTAAAGCTTCTAATACTTCATCAAGAGTCATATTTCTTTCTCTCATAATATGTGGAATGATAGAATAATCTATATCTCCAGAACGAGTTCCCATCATAATACCAGCATTAGTAGAAAGTCCCATAGAAGTATCTACACACTTACCTTCTTTAACTGCTGAGATAGATGCCCCACTACCAATATGACATATAATTAGATTTGCTTTTTTACCTAACTCATCAGACATTTTTTCACTAATATATTTGTGACTTAGACCATGGAATCCATATTTACGTACTCCATTTTCTTCATACCATTCATATGGTACTGGGTATAAATAACTAATCTCATCCATAGTTTGATGGAAAGCTGTATCAAAACAAGCAACCATATTAGCATCTGGAATATTTTCTTTAAAAGCCTCTATTCCTTTTAATCCGGCTGGATTATGAAGTGGTGCTAAATCTTTAAAAGCTTCTATATCCTTAATTACTTCATCAGTAATTTTTACACTTTCTGAATACTTATCTGCTCCATGAACAATTCTATGTCCTACAGCTTCAATTTCATCTAAAGAATCAACTATCTTATTATTAATAAGTCTATCTAATAATATTTTAACTGCAATATTATGATCATTCATTTCAATAGTTTCTTTTATCTTTTCTCCATTAAATTTAATACTATAACAAGAACCAGTATCACCAATACGTTCAAATAAACCACTCGCAATGATAGATTCATCACTCATATCAAATAAACTAAATTTTAATGAACTACTTCCTGCATTAATTGCTAATAATTTCATATACTTACCTCTTTTCCAAAACTAAATGTATATTAACAAACCTAGCATTAAAAGTCAATTGATTTTCAATAAAAAAGATAGGATTTACCTATCTTTTAAGCTATACTTATTTATTAGTGTAGCTTCCACTAACTTGATTTAATCCATTTTGAACTAAACGTCTAGTAATTTCACCACCAACTGATCCATTAGCACGACTACTAGCATCTGGTCCTAAATTAACACCAAATTCGTTAGCTATTTCATATTTCATTTTATCGATAGCTTGTTTAGCTCCTGGAACTCTCATTTTCATTGCATTGTTATTAGAGTTGTTATTCATGTATTTCACCTCCTATAGTAATAGGTTGTGAATATATGTATAAATTATAATG